>CAZSNS010000104.1:0-1724 GCA_964608515.1 Hadarchaeota archaeon (SeqCode) | reverse complement strand
TTTATGATGATTTTGAATTTGGTCCTCTTATCGGTTTGTTTTGTACTTGGGCTCTTAATTATGATTTTCTCGATTATGTGAGTGAAATTGTGGAGATAGAAAAAGTTGAAAAATTCGATATTCCTCCACCACCTGCTGAAAAACTCTTAGTTTATTTGCAGGACGAAGTTAAAGAAGTGCCATTGGATGAGGTTAAGAATTACATGATGTCCTCTTGCAATTCTTGTATCGATATGACTTCCGAATTTGCAGATTTGTCTATAGGACAGGTCGAGGGAGACCCTGATTGGAACACCATAATAGTGAGAAGTGATGAAGGAAGAGAAATTTTCGAAAAAGCTAGAAAAGCAAATGTGGTAGAAGTTGAAGATTTAGAAGATGAAAGATTAGACCATCTTAGAGAAGCCGCCGGGAAAAGAAAAAAGCGAGTTTTTAGAGATTTTCCAAAAGAAAAAATTAACTTCACAATGTGTGAAGAAGATGAGGAGGCAATAAAGGAGGTAGAATTATGAATTACGGAAAAGGTAAAGACAAAGCGATATTGTTAGGAAACGAAGCAATCGCTCGAGGAGCGCTAGAAGCAGGGGTAGATTTTTGCACTGCTTATCCGGGCACGCCATCAACGGAAATTATGGAAGCTTTGATAGAAGCTACTGAAGATTATAATCATTATGCCGAATGGTCTACAAACGAAAAAGTAGCTCTTGAAGCGGCAGGAGCTGCAGCCTCCACAGGTTTACGCTCCCTTTGCGCAATGAAGTGCCAAGGATTGAATGTAGCTTCTGATTTTTTACAATCCGCAAGTTTAGCCGGAACCGAAGGCGGATTTGTTTTAGCAGTAGCGGATGATCCAGGTGCACATTCTACGACGACTGAGTTTGACACTAGATATTTTGCCAAGATGGCTGATTTGCCCCTTTTAGAACCTTCAAGACCGAGAGAAGCTAGACGGATGGCGAAGGATGCTTTTGAAATTTCAGAAGAGTTAGGTGTGATCGTTATTTTGAGAACTTTAACTCGAATCTCTCACTCTAGCGAAACTATGAAGCTTGGAGATATACCGGAAGGTCGTCGGACTCCCGAATTTTCTAACGACGAATGGTACACATCTCAATTGCCTTTGATGAGTCACAGCGCTCATCATCAAAAAATGAAACAAGCTCAAGAATTGTTCGAAAAATCAGAATATAACAAGTATGTCGGTCCAGAGGATGCGGATTTGATAATTATCACTTCAGGGTTAGGATGGCCTTACAGTTTGGAAGGTGTGGAGACTTTAGGTTTGGAGGGTGAAGTTGGGATTTTGAAAATTGGTACGGGTTATCCTCTCCCGGAAGAGTTAATCAAAAAACATCTTGTCCATGCTGAAAAGGTTCTTTTTGTCGAGGAGATCGATCCCTTCCTCGAAGAAGGTGTGAAAAGTATTGCCGGAGACCATATTGGTGAAATCGGAGAAGTCAAATTTTTCGGGAAGAAAACAGACCATATCAAATCAGAAGATTACGAAGCAGGGGTTGGAGAAATAGACCCGAAAATGGTGCTGAATGCTTTGAACGATTTAACTGAGAAAGATTATCAAGCCAGACCGCCAGAATACGCTAAGGCTGTTGAAGATTTCGCGGAAGATTATACTGAAGATAGGATAGTTTCGTTCTGTGCAGGTTGTCCCCATAGAGCATCGTTCTGGGTCGTGAAGAGGGCTTTGGAGTGGACGACTGAGGATA
>CAZSNS010000103.1:0-1735 GCA_964608515.1 Hadarchaeota archaeon (SeqCode) | reverse complement strand
TATCTTTCCGTCGCCGGTTTCCAAGTAGCAAAGAACCTATTTGTAAAAATTATATGAAGATGCGAGTCATCCCTCTTATCGGAAGGGATCAAGTCAGAGTAAACTTTTCCCAAACGAAATCCGTCATAAAGAATACTAGTCATCCCGTTTATCTCCCCTCTATTTTGTTTTTTCTCAAATTCTATATCCGAATTTGAAATTTCAAAATCTCTCTTAGGACTTTCTAAATTACGCACCTGAGTTTTCGCTAACTTCTCTCCCAAATTCTGATCCGGTTTTCCGTATTTTTTTAGAAAAGAATCCTCCAATTCAATCTCCGAAAAAATACCCTTCTCTTTCAAATATTTTTCAACTTTTTCAAGATCCAAATTCTGAACATGAGCCTCCTCATAAAGATGGGCTTTCAAAGGAAGATCGGAACGTGGAATTATGGATTTTTTCTCTTTCATGATTAGCCTCTTTGGATTGTTTATCGTTGTTAATCTTGGTTTCTTTTTTTTGGCCTTAAATATTGAAATTAGTACAAATTCTTATTTATTCAGATATAAAATTTCAATGCTTAGAGGGTTGGACATGGAAGTGTTTAATTTGACGACGGATGATTGGGATTATGCTGTAATTCTTGATGCTTGTCGTTATGATAGTTTTGAGTCTCATTATCGGGAATACCTAGATGGGGGTTCCTTAGATAAGCGTATTGGGGCGTCTTGTACTACTCAGTGGTTGCGGACGGTTTTTCAAGAGAATTATCCGGAAATAGTGTATGTTAGCGGTAATCCTTGGGTGAATTCTATCACCGCTTGGGATGGTTTTGAACCTTATACCAAGTTTGGGGAAATATTGGATGTTTGGAAGAGGGGATGGGATGAAGAAAAGGAGACAGTTCCTCCTGAAAAAGTGACTGAAGCAGCTATTTCTGCAAGTCAAAATTATCCTGAGAAGAGGTTGATTATTCATTATTTACAACCTCATTATCCGTATCTGTCTAAGGAAATTCCTTCGAATATACAGATGTATTTTGACGGGGTTGATGGTAGAAATGGTGTAAAAAACAGTAAGTTGTTAAAGTTTTTCAAGTTCGTCAACGAGAGACTGGAAAGGATGTTGGGTCGGGAAAGGTTTTGGAAATTTCGAAATTATTTAGATATGAAAACTGGTTATATTGAAGAGTATCTTTGGAGAAATCATACTGAAGAAGAGTTGAAGGAACTTTATGAAAAAAATTTGGAGAGAGTTCTTGAAGAGGCAGAAAATCTTTTGAATCATTTAGAAGGGAAAGTTGTGATTACTTCAGATCATGGTGAAGCTTTGGGGGAAGACGGTGACTTTTTCCATCCTTACGGAACGAAAAATCCAGCGGTTCGAGAAGTTCCCTACTGGAAAAACAAAATATAAAATCATTCTAAAAGGAGGCTAACTATGGAAGGCAAAAATCGAGAAAAACGAGTTCTCGAAATGATGACAAATATAGTAAACAGATTACTAAATGAAGGTCCTCTATCTCTAAATTCTATGTCGAATCCTTATCGTTCAAGTAATGAGATTGGGCTTTGCTTGATGGCTTTCAGCCGTTTGGAGGCGGAAGGATTGATTATTCAAAGACCTGATGATAAGTGGAAGCTTAGCCGGAGAATGTTATAAGCTAGCTTGGCCCGGTGTTTTAAAGAATGTTTAGATAAATGAGTTATGTTGGATGGTGTTAGTTTTGTCTGAAAATGAGTATGATTTGATTGTT
>CAZSNS010000102.1:0-1765 GCA_964608515.1 Hadarchaeota archaeon (SeqCode) | reverse complement strand
GAAGGCGAAAAAAGGCTGGAAATCTTAAACAGACTCGGTAGGGTTCACAAAATTATCGGTGAATACTCCGAAGCTATCAACTGCTTTAAGGAGTTGATAGAAAAGGCTGGAGATGTTAAGCTAAAGCAGAAAACACAAGGAGAACTTGGAGAGACTTATACTAATCAAGGAAAATATGAAGAAGGATTACAAGCAATAGAAAGGGGTCTATCCTTGTGTGATGAGGAGGATATTTCAAAATGTGATTTATTGCATGCCAAGGGTTGGGTTTATTTTAGAAAAGGAGATTACGAAAAAGCTAGAGACATATTTAAAGAAGAGAGAAAAGTAGCTGAAAATTTAGGAGATGAAAAAGCGATAGCTCAAGCCCTCCACAATCTAGGAACGGTAGCTCTACAGGAGGGTCAATACGATAGAGCTGAAAAATTCATGAAAGAAGTAGTCGAAGTAAGAGAAGATATGGACGATAAAATAGACCTCGGTAAATCTCTAAATAATATCGGGAATATTTACTACTTAAAGGGAAAACTCGATAAAGCTCAAAAAAATCATGAGGAAAGCCTAGAGATAAGAAGAAAGGTCGATGATCAACCAGGGATTGCCTCTTCTCTTAACAATCTAGCCTTAATCTTCGTAGCAAAAGGAAAAATTGATGAGGCCTTGCAGTACCATGAAAAAAGTCTTCAAATAAAGGAAAAGATAGGGGATAAATCAGGTATAGCTGAATCTTTGAACAATATAGGGATCATTTATGAAAACAAAGGTGAATTGGAAAAAGCTCTAGATTATTTTAAGAGAGGTCTAGAGATAGAAAAGAAAATTGGAGACAAAAATGTTATCGCTACCTCCCTTAATAACATTGGTAACATATATTATAAAAAAGGAAAAATCGATGAGGCCCTAGAAAAATATAAAGAAAGCTTAGAAATCAACAAAAATATAAAAAACAAGTTAGGTTCAATACCTCCAATGGAAGGAATAGCCAAGGTATATATAGGATTGGATGGGTTTGAAAGTGCGTTGAATTATGCGAAAAGAGCTCTAGAGTTAAGTGTAGAAATAGGGGCCGAAAGTGAAAAGGGAGTAGCCCATAAAGTGCTAGGTCAAGTCTATCGTGAATTTGAAGAATTAGATAAGGCAGAAAAACAGTTTGATAATTGTTTAGAAGTTATAGATGATTCTGGAAACGAATCTAATTACTATAAAGCTTTATTTGAGTATGGTCTACTTTTAGACAAAAAAGGTGAACACGAAGAAGCTGAAGAATCTTTAAATTCTGCTCTAAAATATTTTGATAAAACCGGTATGGATTACTGGATAAAAAGGTGTGAAAACGCTCTAGAAGAATTAGAAAGAAATTGAATAAATAGTCATTATAATTTTATGAAAATTTAGACTTTACAGGTCTTAAAATCTGATTAATTTATAGCCGTCTAAATCATGTTTACTGGTCTTATACTAAAACTCATAACTTTTTGATATACATTACGGATTCCAAAACTGATCAATGACATTTTGGATTTTTTGAAATCCCCATATTATTCAAGTTCATACCGAAAAAAGTAATAAGATATGAGTAGGATTACATCCTTTCAGTTACGAGGTTCACCAGCCGAGTAAACAATATAAACAACGTTTCTACCTATATACAAAACGAGTTTTGTCGAAAAAGAGGGATTTATTCCTCGTATCCTCGCTGTCGCTGCGAATAAATCGAAATAATTCGCAGAGACAACACAACCATTAGTCTGTGTTATCTTCGAAT
>CAZSNS010000101.1:0-1988 GCA_964608515.1 Hadarchaeota archaeon (SeqCode) | reverse complement strand
TACTATTTGGAGATATGAACTTATCGAAGCTTTTTATCCTGAAACCACTTGGAATCCAAGTAAAGATAAAATTGCGATATTTGGAGATCATGAGTTTTTGGATGGGAGAAGTGAATACGCTTCTATAGGAGGGTGTTATTACGCGGCGAGACTTGCGGTTGCCGAAAAATTGGAAGAGAGGAAGAGGCAAGCAGGAGCGATAGTTTTGAGAGAGGCTCATCCTGGTTATATTCTTCCTGTAGGTGTTTGGAATGTGAGAGAATCCGTCCGAAATGCGCTTAGAAACGAACCTCGAAGTTTTGAAACTCGAGGAAGAGTATTATCCTATTTAAACGAACAACTTGACCTCAGCTTAGATGAGTGGAAATCGGTTTCTGCTCTTTTACTAGAAAAGGAGACACAGAAAAGATTAGATCAATATATTTAGGATGGCGAAAATGAAGACGAAAGAGAAAAAATGTAAGTCAATACTCTCCGAATCAGGATTATACGGAGTCGATTATTCATTAAACCCTTACACTGGTTGTGAATACGGTTGCAAATATTGCTACGCTACATTTATGAAAAAATTTTCCAACCATTCTGAAAATTGGGGAAATTTCGTAGACATAAAAGAAAACGCGCCGAAAGTCCTAGAAAATGACCTGAGAAAAAAAGAAAAAAGTTCAATACTACTCTCATCAGTAACAGACCCATACCAACCGATCGAAAAAGAATACAAAATTACCAGAAAAACTCTGAAAAGACTATCCAAAACAGAACATGAAATCAATATTTTAACGAAAAGCGACCTGATCCTACGAGACCTCGATATCCTATCAGAATTTAAACCTGAAAAAATCTCAGTAGGATTTACAATCAATTTTCTAAAAGAAAAGGACAGAAAAATCTGGGAACCTAACGCCACCAAAATAAAAAATCGAATAAAAGCATTGAGAAAAATCTCAAGATTGTGAATGAAATTGGAGAGGATATTAGTGAATTACAAATTGAAACTATCAATTTGAAAGATAGTGGCGAAAAAGTTCTGCATACTATAAACAGGCACTATCCCGAGTTAGGTAGTAAGTATAAGAAAATTAGAAATGATTCCCTTCCTTATCAAATTAGATTAAAAGAGAAAGTTGACGATTTAAGAGATAAATATGACACTCGCATCAAATTGTTCTTGGATTAGAAATTATAATTAGAGTGAGATATTTGTTGTGTCTCTAACATCAAGGTGGCGCCCTTCATCCACTTCTAAACCTTCTTCAATGAGTTCTAGTACTAGTTCCTTTTCATCTGGCAATTTATATCCTTCATAATCTCTGTCAAATAATAATCCACCTGTTTTGTTTCTCCATCCGTTCATTCTATGGTCGAAACATAATTTTGAATCAACATTCAATTTTTCAACCATTATCTTGATCTCTTCTAACCTTTCGTGAGGGGAAGACAATTCAAAATCACCTTGCTCCATTTTTTCGTACAATTCAATTCCTTGCAAAACCGCCAAAGGTCTTAACCTTATATAGTGAGGATTTATTTCATTCAATACCTCAGCAGTATTTTTAGCATGGTCTTTAAATCTCTCTTTTCCACCTAGTCCAGGCATTACATATTCTGAGAGTTCAAAACCCGCTTCCAGCGCTTTATTTCCACCTTCTATATGTTCTTCCGCCGTAACGCCCTTATTCACAAACTCTAAAACATCGTCATCGCCACTCTCCAACCCCACATGAAGTCTAGTTAAACCCGCACTTCTCAATTTTTTTAACTCCTCCAAGCTTTTTCCCACGAGAGTTTTGGAACGAGCATAAGAAGTGATTCGATCCAGAGAAGGAAAGACCTCATCCAAATATTCAAGTATTTCAACCAATTGCTCAGTCGGAATAACCACAGAATTAGAATCTTGCAAAAATACGGTTTTTTCACCCGACCGAACCCAGCCTGAAACTACCGATAAACATCTTCTAGGAACATCCCTACTACTCTCAGAATCCTCA
>CAZSNS010000100.1:0-2022 GCA_964608515.1 Hadarchaeota archaeon (SeqCode) | reverse complement strand
TTCTTATAATAATAAGTCAACGGATTCTTAACCTCAGAACACAAATCATCAGGCTTACAAAGACCAGGCGCCTCAGTCTTCACCTTCCTACAATTAGGCGGCCTATACCACTTCGACTTCCCACTATCCTTCAACCTTGGCTGAGTAGTCATGCCAAACCCCATATGATAATACACATTCGCCTTATCCTGAGGCTGATCTTCAAACAAAGGAGGACTACACTTCTCAGCCGCCTCAAAAATCAAAGGAACAATATCTTCTTCCACAACCGAAATATCCTCAACAAAATCAGCAACCCTATTAACAGACTTGCCAGAAGGAGAAATACGAGCATAAGACAAAAAAGAAGTCAACAACGCAACAATGCCATAATTCCTATTCCCCTCCTGAACACCAGATAAAATCTTCTCAACACAAGGCGGAAAAGCTTGAGGATCCAACTCTTCGCTCTCCGCACTCCCAGTTCTCTCGTACTCTTTCTCTTCAGGAAGAGCCTCAGAAATCCTCCTACCCACATTCTCCAAAACATCAACCGGAGTTCCTTCATTCGAAAAACGATCATAAAGATCAGAAATATAATCCTCAGCCTCACTAGAAACAAAATCAGCAAAAAATTCCCACAATCTTTTCGGAGGAATCAAAGCCCACCCATCCACTATATACTGCGAAGTCAAATCCAACTTCCTATGCTCTATCAAAGAAGTCAAATCCGACCAACGTATCGCATATTTAGGAACATATTGTGGGAGAGTTTCATTAGTCACATTTCTCTTTTCCGGGTCAAATCCATCTCTTTCCAGTTCCAAATCTCTCAGTTTGTAAATATCGGTCTTTGGAATCTCAATAGAGCCAAGTTCTACACCATTTTCTCTATCTAATTCTCTAAATCTAAAATCTCTATCAATAATCTCAAGACATAAATCTTCATGACCTCGGTTAAAAAGATCATATAATCTGTACCGGATTGTATCTCGAACTTTTTCAACGATAGTTCGAGTTTCGTTAGAATAAGGATAGGAAACAGACGCTATAGATTGGCACATCAAGTAAAAAGATAAAACTTCTTCACGAACTTCTTCCTCTTCAAAATCCACCCTCATTTCAGAACCGGTCTCCCAATCAACCCGGTTGACAGCACTATCAATAATATTCTGAGGTAAAGAATCGAAGGAGGGAGATTCTTGAACTATACTTTTTCCCTCTTCAGAAAAAGGATTGAGTACAGCAGCATAACTTTCGGTCGATTTAACCACCCTTACTCAGCTTCAACTCGGGGCGCCAGCAAAAACCTTAATCGACCTTTTCCTTCTGCCATTGTAAATACTAATTCGACAGGAAGATCCTGTCCGTGACTTATTTCAACAATATCACTTGAACTAGCAGATTTAACCATATCTTCCAAATAATCTATATTATACATCGCAGAAGAGGGCTCATCCACGTTAATCTCTTCTAAACCTTCATCCCCTTCTGAAAGTTCCATCTCTGCACTCCCGGTGTCACTTTCAATACTCATAATGAATTTACCATCCGACAATTCAAACTTGACATTATCCCCTATCAAAGCCACATCTTTCAAACCGTCCTTAATCACTCCAGCTGTAACTTTCGCTTCGGCCGTAAAGTCCAGTTCAGGTTCTGGTAATTCTTCTTCTTCAAGTTCTAGTAATGGAAGACTGAATCTCTTAGTTGAGGTGCCTTTAAACTCTAAATTCAATCGATTATTCTCTTCTTTAAACTCGAGAATCGATTCGGCAGATTTTTTCGCTCTTGACATAATATTATCCATTTCTGTCAAATCTACACCTAATTCTCTAGATTTTTCCAAATCATATTCTTCGAAAGCTTCCGCAGACAGTTGAAAATCCGCTAAAGCAACATGAGAAGGATCCATAGCTTTCATCTCAACCCCATCTTCATTTATCTCAAAATCAGCTTCTTCGATAAGGTTAGAAATAGCACCTATACAATTTTTCCAAACTTCCGAGCTTTCCATTCTCAACTTCAAAACAATCCCTCACC
>CAZSNS010000099.1:0-2134 GCA_964608515.1 Hadarchaeota archaeon (SeqCode) | reverse complement strand
AATTAAAGGTATTATTTGACATAGAGAAAAGCAGTGCAGAAAGATTGGCTGAACAGCTTTCGACCTCTCCGGAAATTACGGATGATTTTGATGAGGTTGTGAATGATGATGAGGTTGATGTGGTGGTGGAGGCTGCTTCTCAGGAAGCTGTTCATGAATATGGTGTTGATATTTTAGAGTCTGGAAAAGATTTCATAATTTTAAGTGTAGGGGCTTTCGCTAAAGAAGGTTTCAAAGAAGAGATTACCAAGGCGGCAAAAGCTAATAAGCGGAATGTGTATATCCCTTCGGGTGCTATTTTGGGTCTTGATGGTGTTGAAGCTGCTGAGATAGCCGGTTTGGATGAGGCTGAGATTAAGACTCGAAAACCACCGGAAACATTATCAAAAACAAAGTTTGCGAAACAGAACGATATCGACCTTTCCGAACTAACAGAACCAAAACAAATCTTTGAAGGTCCGGCTAGCGAAGCGGTAGAAGCTTTTCCAGGAAGTGTAAACGTAGCGGCTTCTCTCAGCTTGGCAGGGATAGGTCTTGAAAAAACTATGGTTAGAATAGTAGCAGATCCTTCCCTCGATCAAAACGTTCACAAGATTAATGTAAAAGGGGAAGCCGGCGAGTTATCGGCTGAGGCTCATAATTTTTCTTCTCCTGAAAATCCGAAAACGAGCTATTTAGCTGCTTTGTCCGCTATTAAGGTTGTTAAAAAACTAACCGAACCTATCAAACTAAGCACCTAAAAACTCACCAATATTGTTATTAATAGGATTCTAATATTGAGTTGTTAATATGGGCGAAGATGAATTAACAGAAAAGATTTCGCGACTTAAACGAGATAAAAACGCGGTATTATTGGCTCATAACTATCAAATAGAACCTGTCCAACTTACAGCTGATTATTTAGGAGATTCTTTAGGTTTAGCTAGAAAATCTGCAGAAACAGAAGCGGACATTGTGGTTTTTGCAGGGGTGGGCTTTATGGCTGAAACCGCTGCAATGCTAAACCCTGATAAAAAAATACTTCTACCCTCCGAAGAAGCTCAATGTCCGATGGCTGGCATGCTACCGGCTAAAAAAGTGAGAGAAGCTAAAAAGGAGCATCCTGATGCAGCTGTTGTAATGTATGTTAACACTTTTGCGAGCGCAAGAGCTGAAGCAGATGTAACTTGCACTTCTTCAAACGCGGTGGAAATTGTAAATTCTCTTGAAGCGGATGAAATCATTTTCGGACCAGATCAAAACTTGGCTTGGCACGTTATGCAAAATACTGAGAAGGAAATAATCACTGTTCCGGACGAAGGTCATTGTTACGTTCATAGAATGTTCACTTCAGGTGATGTAGAGCTTTTGAGAGAGGACAACCCTCAAGCTGAAATATTAGTACATCCGGAATCAAATCCGGAAGTCCAAAAACTAGCCGATTATATTTGTAGCACTGGTCAAATGATGGATCGAGCAAAAGAATCCAACTCAGAAAAGTTCATTATCGGAACAGAAATCGGACTGGTGCAGCGTTTGAATCGCGAATTTCCTGATAAAGAGTTCATACCATTATTAGACGATGCGGAATGTAAGGCGATGAAAAAACACAATCTCGAAAAAATTTACCAGTCTTTAAAAGATGAGAAATATGAAGTGGAAGTTCCGCCTGAAATAGCTGAGAGGGCGAAAAAATCTACGGAAAGAATGCTTGAACTGTCAAGTTAGGTGAAAAAATGGTAGATTCTGAAATGAGAGAAGACATCACACGGATTATACAAGAGGATTTATGGGCTGGCGATGTGACAACCGATTCTCTAATAGATGCAGATGTAGAAACAAAAGGAGAAATTATCACGACAGAATCAGGATACATAGTCGGAATATCCGAAATGTTACTCCTTTTCGAAGAGCTAGGGGTCAAAATAAGACCAAATGTTGCTGATGGTGATAAAGTGGAACCTGGGGATGTCATCGCCGAGGTTGAAGGTCCTGCGAAGGGTATACTAAATTCTGAGAGAGTTGCTTTGAACCTATTATCTCGAATGAGTGGAGTGGCTACAGCCACTAAGGAGATGGCGGAGAAGGCAGAAGAGGTGAATCCTGATGTTAAAATTGCGGCTACTAGGAAGACTACACCGCTTTTGAGAAGGTT
>CAZSNS010000098.1:420-2324 GCA_964608515.1 Hadarchaeota archaeon (SeqCode) | reverse complement strand
AGAGATGAGGTGATGAAAAATGACAATTGAGAAGATGGAAATTCCTTGGCAAAATGTCGAAGACGAAAATTACATTCAAAACGTTTTAGAAAGCCATTTAGGAAAGAATGGATCTAAATTCTGGATAAAAGAAGCAGAGAAAATTGCACCAATAGAAGGTGGAATAGAGAAAGTCATAGAAGACATAGAGGGGAGTAAGGAGAAATTATATGAAATATTAGGCCTCCAAAAGAAAGAGAGAAAGGAGAGGTTTATCGAAGCTCTTAGAAAGAGGCCTTATGAGCACCTGGTTCCCAAAGATGCACTGTCAGAGGTACACATGCTAGGTGAAAGTGGTGGAACGATGGGTTTACCAAAAAGAGCAGTAGTAACTGAAACCGATAGAGATAGAAACTACGAAAAGGTAAATTATATAATGGACGAACTTGGCTTTCTAGAGGGTGGTGATTGGTTATATGTTGGTCCTCCTCATCCCCCTCATTTTGTAGGTGATGCTGCAAGAGGTCTTGCTTCTCAAAGAGATGGGAACCTTTACGGTGTTGATCTAGACCCTAGAATAATGAAGAAATTTGGAAAAGAAGGTATGAAAGAAGCTTTAGGTAGGTATAAAAAACACATTGGTGAGCAGATGCAACCCATACTCAAAAATAACGATGTTGATGTTTTATTCACTACTTCGAAGATTCTCGAGACTCTTCCAAAACAGGTTGACGATGTATCAAAGCTGGGTTTAAACGGAATACTTCATGGCGGGACAAATCTCGATCAAGAAACCAATAGAGTTTTCCAGGAAGAAGTTTATGAAAGAATTCCATTCACTGGTGTCCTCGGCTCAGGTTTTACAGGAGGTCATGCTATTCAACTACCTACTGAAAATCATGAAGTAACTTACCTTCCTTTGCAGCCTGATTTAAACACAGAAGTAATTGACGAAGACGGTGCAATTGCTAATTACGGTGAAAGAGGACGGATAACTAATTCTAAATACACTGAACATTTCTTGATGCCTAACTTTGAGGAGGAAATGACAGGAGTTCTTACTGAATCACCTAAGTATCTTGAAGATGTTGATTGGCCTTGTGTAAAGAATTTGGAACCCATCGAAGAAAGAAGTAGACAGAACAAGGGTGGGGTATACTGAGATGGAGATCCATCTTAATCGAGGCGGTGAGCAATACGAATCACTTGACAGAGCACCTCTAACCGATTACAGAGGTGAGGAGATCGGTCAAATCTCCCAGGCTTCGAATGTAATCCTTTACAGTGGAGATCTAGACGAATTGGAGAAAGAAGGTTTTCAAAGGTTAAGTGAAATGCCCGTAGAAGAACTGCTAGAAAGAATCCAGAAAGCAGCAGATCATTTCTCATCAAAAACAGGTGGTATGGAGTATGATGAGTACTGCCGACGTGTAACATCTTTGACGGGGCTTCCAATCTCCGATGTTAAAAGAGCTGGGAATATGTTGGAGGGAGCTATGAGAAATATAGAGGAAACTGTCAAGGCACAAACACCAAATCAGGACCTCCGTCTCTACGGTGATTTTTCTTCAGAGGGAAATTTTGCTTGGGTACCCGAAGGAAAGAACCTAGGTGTTATTACCCCTTCAAATCATCCTGCAGTGAACTCTCTGTGGTTATCGGCCGTTGGGATGAAATATCCTACCATTGTGAGACCCTCTAACGAAGAACCTTTGACGCCTAAGAGAGTCGTTGATTCCCTTTACGAGGCGGGCATTCCTGAAAAATCATTATATTTACTTCAAGGTGATAGAGAATTTGGAAACACCCTTCTCAATGAGACTGATAAGGGTATCGTATTCGGAGGCCCCGATATAAAAGAAAGGTACGGGAACAATCCAGATATTAAGGCCTTCGGTCCGGGTAACAGCAAGATCTACATAGGT
>CAZSNS010000098.1:0-410 GCA_964608515.1 Hadarchaeota archaeon (SeqCode) | reverse complement strand
TCGACGAGGATATGGCTTTAGAACTCGCTAAAGATTCTATGATGAAGGACGGAGGAAGAGGATGTATCAACATAAGTCAGGTAGTTATTGAGGCAGGAGCAAAAAACTTCGCCGAAGAGCTAGCCGATGAAGTGGGAGAGGTTGAGGCTGTTGAGCCCTCCCAAGAAGACGCCAAAATACCTGCGATGGAAAAGAGGAAAGCCAAAAGGTTCAATGAAATGCTGGAAGGAAGTTTAGAAGGAGGAGCTAAGGATGTAACTCATAACAACGGATCCGAGAGATTGATAGAAAAGGATGGTATAACTTATCTCAAGCCTACAGTTACTTACATACCGAAGGGTAAAGACCATCCACTCTTTAATGAATTTCCTTTCCAGTACAGTGCCGTGACCAATTATTCAGAGGGGATT
>CAZSNS010000097.1:0-2557 GCA_964608515.1 Hadarchaeota archaeon (SeqCode) | reverse complement strand
TTGTGACTTTATTCTAAATTCTTGGGGAAAATTCAAAAAGATAGAAAACTAATCCCTAGCGATATGAAAATTGTTTTTCTAGGTGCTGGGAAGGAAGGACAAACCGCGATTAATGATTTAGTTGAGAGCGGAGTTGAAGAAATCGTTGTAGGGGATTATGATAAAGAAAAAGCAGACACGGTCGCAGAAAAACACAAATCCGAATCGACTAAGATAATACCGAAAAAAGTCGATGCTAACGAGGAAAAAGAACTTATTGACATCATGGAAGGAGCAGATGTAGTAGCAAATAGTATAGGTCCTTTTTATGAATATGGTCCAAAAGTTTTGAAGGCTGCGATTGAAGCCGGTACAGATTTTGTTGATATTTGTGATGATTCCGATCCTACGCTTGAAGAACTTGATTTGCACGAAGAAGCGAAAGAGGCAGGAATTACTGCTGTTATTGGTTTAGGAAATAATCCTGGAACGGGAAATATTTGCGCCAGATACGGTGCAGATCGATTGGATGAAGTTCGAGAAATCAATTTTTACTGGCTTCATCCTGCTAGTTCAGAAGCAAGTAGTGCTTCTCTTAAACATGCTTTGGAGATTTTTTCTGGACAAGTGACCTCTTATCAAGATGGTGAGTGGGTTGAAGTTTCTGCAAGTTCTGGGAAAGAAGAGATAGAATTCCCTGACCCGGTGGGTCCGGTAGAAGTTCATCATTGCGGTCATCCCGAACCAATCACGGTTCCGCGATATATCGACGATGTAAATACTGTTACTTGTAAAGGAGGAGTCATTCCGGTTTGGGCTAATCGAGATCTTAGAAAGTTTATCGATTATGGTCTAACCAGTACTGATCCGATTGAGGTTGATGATTCCTCTGTTGTACCTAGAGACTTTACGAAGTCGTTTTTAGAGTCGTTTACCAGCGGAGTTTCACAAAGAATGGGAGAAAAAGCATCAAGAGTTGTCGTGAAAGGAAAGAAAAACGGAAACGAAACCGTTTACGGTTTTGACAGAATAGGAAGAGTTTGGACCGCAGGCATATCACTGTCAATAGGAACTCAAATAATCGGTGAAAATACCGTAAAGGAAGAAGGAGTCTACCCTCCTGAAGCAGTAGTTAATCCGGAAAGATTCTTGAAAGAAATGAACCGGAGAGGAATGGAAGTTAGAGAAATTATAGAAAGAGAAAAATTAAAAATCTAACCAAGCTTTTCCCAACTCTCACCACCCTAAAAAGAAAAAACTAGAAAAGTATTTAATCTACATTTCCCTAAAAACAATTGCTTGGTATTATGAAAGCAGTTATTCTGGGAGGGGCTGGAGTAGAGGGCAGTTATGCAGTTGAATGTCTTTCTGGAACAGATATTTTTTCCGAAATCGTGATTGCCGATGTGGCTGAAGAAAGAGCAAGAGAATTATGCGCTGGTTCGGAAAAAGTTGAATATGAAATGGTTGATGCTACGGACAAGGAAAACTTAACTAACACTCTCAGAGGAGCAGATGTTGCGGTAAACTGTATCGGACCGTTTTACAAATTCGCTCCTTTGGTTTTAGAAGCGGCGATTGATGCTGGTGTGGATGTTGTGGATATTTGTGATGATTACGATGTTACTCGAAAACTCATTGAGGATTATAATGAAGATGCAGAAGATGCGGGGGTAACTTGTGTTATAGGTTTAGGTTCTAGTCCTGGGTTGACGAATATCATCGCTCGATTAGCATCTGAACAATTGTCGGAAGTTGATGACATTAATATTTACGTTACCAGAGGTCTTGGAGAAGAGTCGGGAGGCGCGATACCTTACCATATGTTCCATTCTTGGTTGGGGAAAGTCCCAGTCTATAAAGACGGAGAGTATGAGATGGCGCAAGGTCTCGTTGATGGAAAGAAATATGTGAACTTCCCGGAACCTTTCGGACAAACCCCAGTGTATTATTTCGGTCATCCGGAAACTATTACTCTACCTCGTTATATCGAAGGTGTTAATAATGTCGCATGCAGAGGGGTTTTCTTCCCGAACGAATTTAGAGATGCTCTTCTTCAAGTGAAATCTCTTGGTTTCCTATCCGAAGAACCTATAAAAATAGAAGATAGGGAGATAACTCCGCTAGATTTTTCCGCCAATCATTTAGAATCCTTAATCGAAATAGTCACCAGCAAAAGTGAAGATGTGCCAACAGGCGGATCGATAATGATTGAGGTTTCAGGAAAAGAAAACTCCACACCAAAAACTTACCGATACGAAGGAACCGCCCTAATGAAACAAGGAACAGCAACTCCCGTCTCCATAGGAGCGGAAATGATGGCTGAAGGAGAAATCGACTCTCCAGGAGTTAAAGGACCAGAGGCCTGTGTCGAACCAGAAGAGTTCATGGGTAGACTGATGGGAAAAGAAGGCTTTGGAGATGTCTGGCTAACAGTGAGGGAAAAAATAACTGGTGAAACATTAGAAAAACTTTGAAAATATTCGCAACAACCTCTTGAGAAAAGTGTTATTATCGGAGTAATGATTCTTTTAGAATGGAAAATTATTTTTTAGACCCTCCACATTTGAATATTTGT
>CAZSNS010000096.1:0-2648 GCA_964608515.1 Hadarchaeota archaeon (SeqCode) | reverse complement strand
ATGGAAAATCCACACTCGTAGGAAGGACTTTTTACGAAACAGGAAAAATCGACGATTCGGTAATCGATGAATACGAAGAACAAGCCAAAGAAGAAGGTAAAGAAGGTTTCAAATTTGCGTGGGTAATGGACGCTGTTAAAGAAGAAAGAGAACGAGGACTAACTATAGATCTGGCTCATGAAAAATTTGAAACGGATGACTTTTACTTCACAGTAATCGACGCACCTGGTCATAGCGACTTTGTTAAAAACATGATTACAGGAGCAAGTCAAGCGGACGCAGCAGTATTGGTGGTGGCTGCAGATGACGGCATCATGCCTCAGACTCGTGAGCACGCAGCCTTAGCCTATACACTTGGAATCAACCAACTCGTCGTGGTAGTTAACAAAATGGATAAAATCGGTTACAAACAAGGAACTTACGAAGAGATAAAAGAAAATCTAATCGAGCTTCTAAATGGAATAGGTTTCAAAAGCCCTGAAGATTTCCATTTCATCCCAGCTTCAGCGTACGAAGGAGATAATATCGATGAACCAAGCGACAATCTAGACTGGTGGGATGGTCAAACATTCCTAGAAGCTCTAGACGATTTCAAAGTTCCTGAAAAACCAATCGATAAACCGCTACGAATTCCAGTACAAGATGTTTATTCTATCACAGGAGTCGGAACAGTACCTGTCGGTAGAGTAGAAACTGGAGTAATCGAAATAGGTGACGATTTGGAATTTTCACCATCAGGAAACAGAGCAGAGGTAAAATCAATTGAGATGCATCACGAAGAAATCGAAAGAGCAGAACCTGGCGACAACGTAGGATTCAATGTCCGAGGACTTTCGAAAGACGAAATAAAGAGAGGTGAAGTAGCAAGCCATCCCGATGACAAGCCTCCTATTGTGGAAGAATTTGAGGCGAGAATAGCAGTTCTGGAGCATCCATCCGCTATAACAGCCGGATATACTCCAGTATTCCATGCACACACATCGCAAATAGCTTGCGAAATTACGGAGATAATGCAAAAATTAGACCCTAAGACAGGAGAAGTCGTTGAAGAAAATCCAGATTATATACAGACTGGAGATATGGCAACTATCAAAGTGAGACCGACCAGACCGATAGTAATCGAAACTGCAACGGAACTACCACAAATAAGTAGATTCGCTATCAGAGATATGGGTCAGACAGTTGCTGCCGGTGTATGTACAAGTTTGAAAGAGAAAAAGTAACGGAAAACGCCGATTGGCAATTTTCCTAAAAAACAATCCTTTCCTTCCTTTTTTAAATAGATGAAAATAGGTCTAACGAGAAAAATGTCGATAGAGATATACGTTTTAATGGCGTTAGCAGCTGCCACTTTGTTAGGAGTTAGTACTCCCCTTCAGAGCAAGGGTATAAAAAAAGTTCCTGACTTGAGTCCTGATTGGTGGATAAAAGATGGGAAAATACAATGGGGGGAAATAAAAGAAGTTATAAAGATTTTGATTAACAAATATATTTTCGTTGCTGTTTTTCTTGCTGTTGGTGGTGGTGTTTTAAACATGATGGCGCTTGCTAGAGGGCAGGCTACCATAGTTCAACCTTTAATGACTTTTGGTAACTTTGTCACAGTGATTTTAGGAGTGGTTTGGTTAGGTGAAAGTTTAGACAAGATTGAGTATTTTGAAATCGCTCTGGTTTTGGTAGGGATATTATTCCTTAGCTGGGCAACAGGTGGATAAGATGAATGAGGATAAAGAAGAAGATCAGGAAGATGTTTCCATTGGTTTGGAAGTTCCGCTAGCTGTTTTGGCGGGAAGTTTTTTTGGTCTGGGTGGAGTTTATCTCAAAAAGACTATGGGTTTGATAGATACAGCTTTGAATCAAGCTTTTAACCCAGTTTCTTTGGGTCATTGGAATATTATACTTTCTTCAGTTGTATTTTGGCTAGCTGCAATATTGACCCTCACTGGGATAGGGCTTTGGGTAGTGGCCTTGCATGAAGGCAGAGTTACTATTGTAGGTCCTATAGTGGGTGGTTTCATAGTTTTCTTACCCGTGATTTGCGGCCTGTTTGGAATAATCATAGAAAAGGAACCTTTCTCTTTAAAGAAAGCGATAGGAATTCTCACGATAACAATAGGAAGTATGGGGTTGGCTAGGAAAGGCGAGCCGGAATAATCTGATTCTGAAAGTTTCAAACAGTTTTTTACCTAAAGCTTTTTTAATTCAAGACTATCTGATTTGGTATAGAGTGGGAACATGCAGAAAGCAAGAATAAAACTTTCCGGAACGGATATTGAGAAACTGAATGATGTCTGTGACGAGTTGATAGGAATAGCCGAAAGAATCGGCGCGGAAAAATCAGGCCCTATCCCACTTCCGACAAAAAGAGTTGAAGTTCCTGTAAGAAAATCACCAGACGGTGAAGGGACAGCGACTTGGGATAAATGGGAAATGAGAGTACATAAAAGACTGATAGATATGGAAGCTAACGAAAGAGCGATGAAACAAATAATGAGAGTCCAAGTTCCAGAAGAAGTAAATATAGAAATCACCATGACATCTTAAACCTTTTCTATTTCTCGAACAGTCCTGAACAAAATTAAAACAATCCTAACACAGTAGATAATATAGCCGGGGTGGCAGAATCAGGCAATGCGCCGGCCTTGAGA
>CAZSNS010000095.1:0-2720 GCA_964608515.1 Hadarchaeota archaeon (SeqCode) | reverse complement strand
AGTTGTATCCCATCCTGTATAGGTCTTCGTTAGTAATCATTCTTCATCCTCCGAACTTAGTCCATAATCTTCTAAACCTAATTTTTCAAATATCTCTTCAAAATTAGAATCTACAGAGACTCCATAACTAATATCCTCCCAATGCATCTTTAAAACTTCTTTCACTCGTTGCTTGTCAATAGTGCCTCTTTTAACAGCTTTTAATGGCACAGTAAAATCTTTTGTATTAAAATCTATATCAGGCAGTGGTTTTCCAACTACCCAATCAGTTCTTTGTGCATACTCCCTTGTCATTATGTCAACAGGAACTCCTTTAAAACTCGGAAATTCCTCTTCAAAACTCATGCTAACATCACCGTCTAATATGTTCTTTTCAATATTTTTATTATTCTTTTTTACTGTCTCTTCATATTCTTGGTATCTATTCATTCTTTCTCACCTTGATAAGTCTGTATAGGAGCGTGACAATACTCAAACACTCCCTTGCTCTGATAGAAAGGACAGTTATCACCGTTTACCAAACAATAACTCCTAAAACCCTCACTAAAGCCATGCTCACCTTGAGTTATAGGGCGTTGGTAATGTAACTGCCCGTTATGCCCACATGCTGCCTGTTCAACAATGTTTTCTATATTATCTTGTTTTGTCATGCTATTAACCTCGTTGCATTCCTTAAGAGTTCCTGTCATCATTAGTAAGAACCCTGCTCCAAATAGTCCTGCCTTAACAGTATCTCTTAATCCTTTCCTCTTATTCTGCTTTTGTCGTCCCACAGTGTCATCCCAGTCATAATCAGTTCTTATATTTTCGTCTATCGTCTTCAAACCCTCCTTATATTATAATCATTATTACCAGATCCACACACGTAAAACTTGTAAATATTAAGACTGCTCTTATAATCAGATAGCATACACTCAGCCCTCAACAGTTGCTCTTGAGCCTTATCTCGACTCTTAAAATGGTCGTTACATTTGATTTCAAAGAGAAAAACCCTGTCATTTGATTCTGCAACGAGGTCTATCTCCCCATCTCCAAAGTCGGAAGTGTACTCCGTGTTGTGTATAATATTGTTGTAAAGCCCTGTTTTTTCAAGTCTCCTCTCTATCTTTTTCACTATCTTGTCGTGCTTTCCCTTCTGGTAGTTCCCATCCTGTAACTTGTTTTCAAGCATTCTGTTTACCCCATTCACAATCAGGACATCTTTTTGTCTCAAGATACCAAATCCTTCCACACTTCATGCATTTAAACATTTTCCCACTCACCTCAATACTCTTCATCTTGAGACAATCCAGAATCACCGTAACGCTCGACAACCCTGTCAATCTCGTCCTGCAAGTTGTGAGTGCCACCCTCGCTCTGAGCCTTCAACAAGACACTGCGATAATCCTCGGCTTCTTGCTCCTTCTCCTGAAGTCTCTGGAACTCCCTAATTATTTCACGAGCATCTACCATTGTTTAACACCTTCCGAAAACTCCTTCTAAAATGCTTCTCATAATGATCGTTAAGCCGTTCTTGCATCTTGTGATAGTATTTCCTCTGCATGATACGCTGCGATTCCAACTTACATTTGTAGCTGCAGTATTTTTGAAGTCCGTGAGATAAAACAAAAGTCCCACCACAAACTTTACAGTTTCTTTCTCTTACGCTTTTTTTTACTTCCATCATATTAGTATCAATAAATACTTTCTATTATATAAAACTTTCTATATGCCAAGAACATCACGCAAAACAGCCTTATCAGAACCAGCGGGAACGACAACAACCATAAGAGGATAAGAATCCTTCTTGACATTAACACTAGATTCACTTTCAGACTCAGTAACCTCGTAAGCAACTCCCTCGAGCAAGTCAACAACATCAGCTCTCTTACCATCGAGGAAAATACCTTCTGTGAGGAAATCACATCCCTTCTTTTTAAGAAGTTTGCAAATCTCGAACTTGGTGTTAACATGAGATTCAGTCTCACCAACAGACCAGCGGAGAACGTTCTTAAAACGATTACTACGCCTGAAAAGGCAAAGATTCTGATTAACCCTCTTTCGATCGCTAGAGTTCAAACTAGACCACCTTCCTAACCAGAGTGTAATTACCGCCCTTGCCAATATTTCGCTCTAGAGATATTACTCCTTTCTCCTCAAGGGATTTCAACTTATTCTTAAAATCCTTATAAGAAAGCGGATAACTAGACATTTCAAAAAGCTGTTTTATAGTCACGGCTTTTTCAAGCTCTGAAAGAAGTCTTATTACTTCACTCCACTTCCTACGAGCATATATACTTCCTGAATCTGAATGCGGTCTTTTTAAATCAATATTAGTTTCAAATCCGTTGCTATTGAGAGTGACGAGTATCGAAGCTAGTTCTGTCATGCTAGAAGGCTTTAGCTCTATTTTCATTCTAAAACACCCCCTTCGAACTCCAGACTATCAAGATAACTTCTAATCTTATCCTTCTGGAAATCATTAGCCCTAGAGATCATCTCGCAAACCTTCTTTATTTCCTTGTCAGAGAGGAATTTATCCTTATCCTCCTTTGTTCCATCGTTGAAAGCCCATTCGATGCAAGTTCCTTTCGACACTTCGCAAGTCCTCTTACCAACGCTCATTAGCATTCCCTTCTCAAGAAGCTCGTTCCTCCTAGGTCTGAACCTCTTGCTATTAACAGGGTCTTCAACTCCTAGTTCTCTCGCTATCTCGCTGTCCGTAACTCCGTTATGCTCGT
>CAZSNS010000094.1:0-3094 GCA_964608515.1 Hadarchaeota archaeon (SeqCode) | reverse complement strand
TTAACCTTCGGGACTGTGGCTCCCGCGCCCCGGGTTCAAATCCCGGCTCCGGCCCTTCACCTTTTCCTGGTGATTCGATAAATAGTCGAGTTTAAGGAAGCCCTCTTATTTATTTTGAGATGTTTTATCTTTTGTGTTCTTTATTTTCTCTTGATTTTGAAGATGATTGAAAATTTTTTGATTTTGTTGTCCAGTGATTTGACGTAGGGTGTTTATACTTACTTTTTCAATTATTCTTCGTTCGTTTTTTTCTATCCCAGCTTTCTTAGAATCGGATTCCCGGTTGGAATATAATTATTTTTCGAAAAGTTTTTCGAATTTTTCCTGGGAGTGTTGCTGCTCTAATTCTGGGTAAGGTTTCCGGGTAATTCTAAATTACTTCAGTTTTTTCAGGAAGGGTTACTACACTTCCTTTATTTCAGGGTTTTATAATGTGACTCATTTACCCTCAGTTTTGGAAAAGTAAGGTATGCTTCGTAAACTACAATAGATAAAACCAATATTATGCTTATTTTCTTTTCTAAATAATCTTTAGGTACGGACCTTGGAAAAATAATCGGTTCTAAAACTTCAAGAAAAACCTATCAAACATGAACAAAAATGAAAGCCAATGACCGAATTTGCGAGCTATAGGATTTTTTAGATTTTTCGCTGCTTATCTTTAATCTAGCTTTTTTTCGGTGTGAATATTGTCTGGTATATTGAATCGTCTCTGTGTTCGTCTATTATTTTATTTAGATTTGGAGCTGGGATTGTGGATTTTTCTTTTAAAATCGCCTTTTCCGTGTAAGGATTCCTTCTATAGAAATAGAACTTGTAAAATTTACAATTTATTTTAAATTTTGAAAATGCATCTTCAACACTCTCTAAATAATTACTTACCAATCCAGCAAAAAATCGGTATGAATAAGGAAGAGCTATTTCATACAAAGGATTTAGGCATTCTAAGCTTATTTCCATCCATTTTTCACCTTCGGGCGTAATATCATAGCCCTGAGGCGCTGTAGGATATTCAAACCATACGTTAATGTCCCTATACCATTCTGATAGATTTGGCGGAATTTCTCGTCTAAGTGCTTTTACCCAATGGGGTTGCCTCCAAGATTTTAAAGGAGGATTTATTAAAAATAAAAATTTTATATTTCTCCCAAGGAAGAGAGGGTGCCCACTACTTATTATTTCCTTAATTAAATTTGCTCTCTTCCAAGACCCTTTTCTATTTAGTTTAACTCTCCCATCTATTTGATTCTCTATAACGCCGGATTGCTTCCGAATATTTTCCCCATCCACCTTCTGGAGATTTTTAGTTTCTATAGCTTTTTCATAGGATTCAATAGCGCCTAAATGGTCTCCAATAGTGCTCAAAATATTACCCTTCTCTATTAGGCTGAAACTATCGGAGGGATTTAAAGAAATCGCCTTATCAAAACTTTCTATAGCTTCTTCAAACTTATTTAGAGCAAAAAGAGAGATTCCTTTATTTCTCCGACTCCTAAAATCATTAGGTTTAATCTCTAGAGCTTTGTTGAAGCATTCCAAAGCTTCTTCATGTTCTTCTAAAGCATTTAATAACTCGCCTTTACCGCGCCACACAATATGATCATTGCCGTCAGTTTCCAGTTTATTGTCAAAGGCCTTTAGAGCCTCTTTTAACTCACCTTTCTCGTCCCAATGAAATACCTGAGTACTCCTAATAGCCCTATTGAAATCTCTCAAAGCCTGCTCTTCCTTACCTTCTCTGGTTTTCATAAGTCCTCGAAGAAACCACTTTTGTGCATTTTCTCTTGGTTTTCTTCTCAAAAATTCTTTTATTCTGTCCAGATACAACATATATTGTCCTTCTAATGAATTGAAAATTTTCAATAGGCTTATTTTATGTATATTTTATCAAATTGGATTATAAACCTATCTCAATGAGTGTATTATTCCCCTCTTGCTAAGAATAATCCATTTGGGTTTATTTTCGTTTTTATTCAACCTATTCGAGAAGATATTCCAATCCATTTCAATTTTTTGTTGTTTTGATTGTCCTTTCCCCCTATTTTCAAAAATTTTTATTATCCGATCAGAGAAGATTAATTAGAATTTCCACTCCTGGTGCTAGTATGGATTTAGATAAGATAAGGAGTTTTGCTAAGGAAAAACTCAGTAAAAACGATTTGATTCATGGGTGGGACCATACTAGGAGGGTTTGTGAATTAGCTAAAAAATTAGGGAGACATGAGAACGCAAATACAAAAGTTTTGGAGATAGCAGCACTTCTGCATGATATTGGAGTACATGAGAACCGGGAAGAACATGAGCATATAAGCGCTGAGATGGCTCGAGAGATTTTGGACGATTATGAAAGAAGTGGGAAAGTAGTAGACGTTATAATGTCGCACAGATTCAAGAGGGTATCGGATCCCGAATCAATTGAAGCGAAAATTCTTCAAGATGCGGATATGCTTGACGCGATAGGAGCGATAGGCATAGTTAGAACCATCTACTTTTCCGGTTATAATGAGAAAAATATCTACAATCCAAGCAAAGATAGACCGAAAAAAGAAAGCAATGAGGGCGATTCGATGGTTGATCATTTTAACAACAAATTATTGAGAATTAAAGAAGAATTGAAC
Organism: Hadarchaeota archaeon (SeqCode); assembly: GCA_964608515.1. Taxonomy (GTDB): domain Archaea; phylum Hadarchaeota; class Hadarchaeia; order Hadarchaeales; family JAGGTB01; genus CAYLJV01. Next base: position 476 of record CAZSNS010000094.1, on the reverse strand, counting down.
ACATCTTCAGCTAAAAAAATTGCAGAGTCTAGACATGAGTTCATGGAGAATTTTCTTGAACAATTTTTCGAGGAATGGGAAGTTGAAAATATAAGATGAGAAATTCCCTTTTTTGAGGAAAAGTCTTTTCACCTATTTTCAGGATAATAAAATTCGAAACTAGTAAGATATAGGGGGGTTTAAGTCTTGCCTATATGCGAATCTTGTGGGGCAGAAGGTCTTAAATCTTGTTCTGATTTAGGCTGGTGTCCATACGAAAGAGTTTAGGACTGAACATCTTTTTGTAAAAATTCTAGTTTAACAAGGTTGAGAAGATTTTGGGAATTAAAAATAAAATAAGAAAGTAGCGCGGGCGGGTGCGTGTTGCCCGCGTCAAGTCTCTGTATTTCTATTTTTTTATTCTCCAAGTTCTATCGTGATAGTCGAAACGTTTGAAGTTTCTCCTTCTTCGTTTTCTACTTCTTCTGTTCCGGTGG
>CAZSNS010000093.1:0-3522 GCA_964608515.1 Hadarchaeota archaeon (SeqCode) | reverse complement strand
TAAAAGCGCGGGGAGAAAATTGAGCGCAGCAGAACAAGTCGAAAAAGAATCTCCCGTTAGAAGGGATGAAGACCGGTGTAGCGAGTGTTTACTATGTGTTTCAGCTTGTCCTTTCGAAGCTATTTCTGTAGATGAAGAAGGTGCTCCAGACATAGACACTGAAGAATGTATGGTTTGTGGTATTTGTGGCGGTGTTTGCCCTTCTAAAGCAATAGAAATAGATTACTATAATATCGATTCCTTGCTGGATTATGTTGAGCAGGAAAGAGAAAAGAAAGATACAGAAAACTTAGTAGTTGCTTGCCGGGGTAGTTATCCACTTTCCCAAGATATAGAAGAAATCATGGATGAGTATAGTGTCGGTTTTGATGATTTTGTCAATATTCGCCTTCCTTGCCTAGGACGGATGGATCCAGAATTTTACGTAGGGGCACTGTCCGATGGGATAGAAAAAGTAGTTATGTTGAAGTGTGATGAAGAGTTCTGCCGATTCGAAGACGGTAGCGCGATAAATACTCGCTGGTCAACATTATTGTCTCAATTATTAGATCAGTTCGGATATGAAGAAGATTCCTTGAGGATGTTAAGGAACCCGATGAAAGCGGTTTATGAAACCACGGATTGTGTAGGCTGTCAAAAATGTGAATACATCTGTCCTTATGATGCTGTGGAAGCTCAAGATTTAGCAACTCCAAATATTGATTTTGACGCTTGTGAAGGTTGCGGAGCCTGTTCAATACTTTGTTCTGAATTCGCAATCCAAGTTGAAGGATATGAACATGATAATATCAGATCAGAATTGCAAGATTACAAGGAAAAAGCGGAGGAAAAGAAACCTGAAAAAACTCCAGTCATGGTCTTTTCTTGCCAATGGGCTGAATTTTCCAATTTGGATGATCCTGAGAATGGGTTTATTTCAGATGATGTCGCTGTGGTTGAGATTCCTTGTTTCACAAGTTTGGACCCGGCTCTGGTCATAGATGCTTTAGAATCCTTCGATGGGGTAATGGTCGCGGCTTGTGCTGATGATGATTGTAAGATGGAAGAAGGAAGAGATGTTGCGAATAGGAATTCTCTCGTCTTGGAAAAAACTTTGGACAAATTGGGAGCAGGGGAAAGGTTTAAGGTTTTCCATACTTCACCAAGAGAAATTGGAAAATTCAAATCAGAAATAAATAATTTCGTATCAAAATTATCCTCAACTGAGAGTGATTGAAATGAATGAAATCGCCTACAAAGAAGAACTTGCACCAAAACTGAAACTCTTCGACGTAAAGGAGTCAAACATAGCAGAAAAATCAAAACCTGGAAATTTCGTAGTGATCAGAGTCGACGATAAAGGCGAAAGATTCCCACTAACTATCGCAGCAGCAAACGAAGACGAAGGAACTATAAGAATGATAGTCAACGAAGTCGGAAAAAGTTCACGACAACTAGGAAAATTAGAAGAAGGCGATGAAATACACGACCTCCTAGGCCCACTAGGAACCGCTTACAATATTGAAGAATACGGAACGGTTTTATGTCTTGGAGGCGGAGTCTATGCCGGCCCGATTCATTATTTGGCTTCGGCTTTGCGTGATGCTGGAAATGAGATAATAACAGTTCTCGGCGCTCGTTATGATGAAAAGATGATTTATGAAGAAGAGTTGGAAGAAGTTAGCGATGAAATTTACAAATGCACGGATGATGGTTCGAAAGGTTATGAAGGAATCAGCTTCATTGACGATGAAATCCTTTCCCAAAAAGATATCGATAGAGTGGTTGGAATGGGCAGAATTTCAACACTCAAAAAACTAGCAAACCTTACAGAACCCTATGAAATACCCACAAGAGTTTCCCTAACACCCATCATGGTCGACGGCACAGGAATGTGCGGATCTTGCAGAGTCAAAGTAGGAGACGAGACAAAAATCGCCTGTGTAGATGGGCCGAAGTTTGATGCTCATAAGGTGGGGTGGGATTTGTTGAAGTCTAGGAAACGGCTTTTCTCTCATCAGGAGAGGACTGCTGCTATCATGGAGGAAGAGGATAAAAGTAGGGAGGTAGAAGATTAGGTGATATCATGCCTGAAGGAGTAGAAGAGGAGAGAATTCCGGTCCCTGAGCGTTCTGTTGAGGAAAGAACTAAAGATTTTGACGAAGTTCCGCTAGGTTATGATGCGGAGAGTGCTAAGAAAGAAGCTCAACGTTGTTTGCAATGTGATCATAAGCCTTGTGTTGAAGAATGTCCTGTCAATGTTAACATTACAGAGTTTAACGAACTGGTGGCGGAAGGTAAGTTCGAGGAAGCTTACGATTTGATGAAACAATACAATGCGATTCCCGCTATAACTGGAAGAGTTTGTCCTCAGGAAGAGCAGTGTGAAGGATCTTGTATAATGGGTAACAAGTGGGATGCGATAAATATTGGAAAATTAGAAAGATTCGTAGCAGACTATGCAAGAGAAAATAACTTGGAAAAAGTTCCAGAAATTGAAGAGGAGAAAGATCAACAGGTGGCGGTCATAGGTTCCGGACCAACTGGAATTACTTGTGCGGTCGATTTAGCGAAAGAAGGTTATGATGTTGTAATGTATGAAGGACTTCACAAGCCTGGAGGGGTTCTCAGATATGGAATTCCCGAGTTCAGACTTCCAAATGAAACTATCGATCACGAATTTGAATATTTGAAAGAATTAGGTGTGGATATTCAAACAAATACTCTCGTCGGGAAAACTCTCGATTTCGACGAGGTTGTAGAAGAAAACGATGCAGTTTATGCCGGTACAGGAGCAGGTGCCCCACTATTCCTCGGTTTGCCAGGAGAAAACCTAAACAATGTCCTTTCAGCAAACGAATTCCTCACAAGAAACAACCTGATGAACGGGTACAAACATCCTGAACATGACACTCCGATGCCAGACGTAGAAAAAGTAGCCGTAATAGGAGCCGGAAACGTAGCTATGGACTCAGCAAGAACAGCCCTAAGACTAGGAGCTGAAGCACACATAGTTTATCGAAGAACCGTGGAATACTCACCCGCCAGAGACGAAGAAGTAGAACACGCCAAAGAAGAAGGAATCCACTTCGACACACTCCAAAACCCGAAACGATTCATCGGAAAAGACGGCTGGCTAGAAAAAATAGAACTAGTAGAAATGGAACTAGGCGAAGAAGACGAATCAGGAAGACCAAGCCCCGAACCAATCGAAGGATCAGAACACGAAGAAGAATTCGACGCCGCCATAATGGCCATCGGCCAAAGACCAAACCGAGTTTTCTACGAAAACGCCGAAGGGGTCGAAACAAAAGATTGGGGTGGATTGATCGTTGACGATAATATGATGACCACCAGAGAAGGTGTTTTTGCAGGCGGAGACGCAGTCTCCGGAGCAGCCACCGTAATTTGGGCCATGGGTGATGGGAGAGATGCGGCAGAATCAATCATGAACTATCTCGAAAATAATAAAGGGTGAAAATATGACAGATGAAAAATTAAACTTTGCATTTTACTGGACAGCAAGCTGCGGCGGTTGTGAAG
>CAZSNS010000092.1:0-3554 GCA_964608515.1 Hadarchaeota archaeon (SeqCode) | reverse complement strand
GCTACAGGCCCTCTTTATCTTTTTGATTTCGTTTTTTGGAGTATTTTTATTTTGGTTAGAGGGTTGTTAAAGTTCTTATATTCGAATTTTGGAATATTAAATGAATTTGGGGGTGATTTTTTGACAGGAGAGCATGAGGGAAGAGATAATCTCAGTGATGTCACTAAGGATAGAGAAAGAGCTAGACAGTCACTGATTGAAGAACTGGAAGCTGTTAATTGGTATCAGGAAAGAGTTGAAAATACTACCGATGACGATTTAAAAGAAATATTGGAACATAATCGCGATGAAGAAAAAGAACATGTGGCGATGCTAATCGAATGGTTAAGGGAAAACGATGAAACACAGGATAAAATGTTTGAAGAGCACGATTAACATAACAACAGTTCGCTAATTTCCCTACTTTATTTTCTTTAATCCATCCGATTAATAGAATATTTCGTGTTTCTAGTTTAAGGGCTGATTTTGCATTGATTATAAATAAGAAGATTGAAAGTCCGCTTCATCAAATCGGCTTATATCTAGTTTGAATCTGACAATTGACCTAATAAATAAATGCATTCCTTAAAAACCAATTCAGGGAGAATATGCCAAAAATAATAACTTTAGGTTGTGGAGGAGGAAGACACCAAACCACAGATCAAACCTTCAAAACAGGAGGCTTCCGCATCCATGATAAAAATTTTAAAATCCATGCCGATCCTGGCCCTGGCGCTTTATTATTAACTAACCAGTACGGGTTAGATCCTGAGGATTTAGATGGAGTTTTTGTTTCTCATGCACATCCTGATCATTACGCAGATGCGGAAGTGTTAGTTGAAGCTATGAACTCGGAAAATTCCGCTGGTAGATTTATAGGTAGTGAAAGTGCTGTTGATGGTGATGGGGAGTTAGGGCCGGCGATTTCTTTATATCATAAGCGTAAAGCTGGTGAGATTATTTCTTTGGAATCGGGTGATGTTTACGAATTGAATGGGACTGTTCTTACTGCTTCTTCTACTGAGCATAGCGATCCGACGGGTGTTGGGTTTAAAATTGAGACTGATTCAGGAATTATAGGTTACACTAGCGACACTGAGTTTTTTGATGGTTTATCTGAAATGTTTGAGGATGTTAGGGTTTTGCTGGGTAATGTGACAAGGCCGAGAGGTAAGAGGATAGATGGGCATCTTTGTTCGGATGATTTCGCCAAATTTTTAGAGGTTGTTGAACCCGATTTGGGTGTTATCTTGCACATGGGTATGTTGTTTCTTCGGAATTCGCCTAGGGAGGAGGCAAATCGTATTGAGGAGGAGTCGGGGGTTAGGACAATCCCTGGCTATTTGGGCACTGAGATAAGTATTGAAAATAATATCAATGTTAGGCGGAAAGTGGAACAGGAAAAGCTTGAAAGTTTCTTTTAATATTTTAATTTTCGAATGGTTATGTCTTAAAAGGAGAAAACTACTACTTTTTATCAGGTAAAATCTTAATATAGCGCAATAGAAAAGAAAATGTTTGATTTTTTGGATAATTGAGGTGGTTAAAATAGAAGGTTCCACTAATAATGTTCCTCAATCTGGAGGATATGATGGATATCTCGTAGAAGTAAGACTTCCTAAACAGTTTTCAAATGAAATTAGCGAAACTCTAGCATCAAAATCAAACATGTTAGAATCTTCTTTAGGAAATCGAAATCTTTACATGAGTTTAGGAGAGAAGGAAACCTTTGATTTATTGGAACATCTCGACTTGGATCCTTTTGAACCAGAGTTGCCGTTATTGCTCTTGTTAGATAAACACCCATCTGAAGTAAAGAAAAGCGACGAAGAAATTATGATTAAACTAGGAGCTATAGAAAGAGAACAAGATGTGAGCATAGTTCTGGAAGAAATCTGCAACCTAATGAAAGATAAAAACTTCATGGCAAAATTATCATCAGAAGAGAGACAGGAAAAATTAATCGAATCATTCGAAGAAGTTCCAAAAGTAGCTGTAACAATAATTTCATCAATATTGTTCGACTAAAAATTGTCAAAACCAATGGACTGAAAAAATATTTTATAAGAAGGCCTGATTCATGAAGTAAGAGGTAGGATACAATGGATATGCCGAAATCGTATAACCCGGATCAAGTGGAAGAGAAATGGCAAGAAAAATGGGAAGAATGGAACTTACATAAATTTGACTCAGAATCAGAAAAGCCAGTTTTCTCAATTGACACCCCACCACGATACGCCTCCGGAGACTTACATATGGGTCACGCGAAAAATTATATTGAGTTTGAAATAATTGCCAGAGCTATGCGTTTACTGGACTACAATGTTTACTTTCCAGTGGGGTACGATGACAACGGCTTACCCACGGAAAGATATGTTGAAGAAGAATTAGGTATCAAAAAAGAAGATGTCGGAACTGAAGAATTCAATAAGGAATGTAAAAAAGCCGCCGAAAAATTAGAAGACCAAATGACCGAAATTTTTAACCGAATAGGAATGTCGTGGGATTGGGACACATTTTATCAAACTATAGAAGATCATAGTACGAAAATTGCGCAAAGTTCTTTTTTGGATCTTTATGAAAAAGACGAGGTCTATCGGGAGGATGAACCTACTCTTTGGTGCCCTTATCACGAGACCAGTCTGGCACAGGCGACGGTTGAGGATAAAGAAAGACACACGATGTTAAACTATCTATACTTTGAACTTGAGAATGGGGAAAAAATAGAAATAGCTACCACAAGACCGGAATTATTACCTTCTTGTGTCGCTGTTTTTGTTAATCCGGATGATGAGAGATATCAGGATTTGATTGGTGAAAATGCGAAAGTTCCGCTCTTTGATTATGAAGTTCCTATAATGGAATCGGAGGAGGTGGATCCGGAATTTGGTTCTGGGATAGTTATGGTTTGTACTTTTGGTGATAGTACGGATGTGGATGTGTGGCGAGAATTTGGATTACCGCTTAGAATCTCCATAGATGAAAAGGGAAAGATGAATGAACTGGCAGGTAAATATGAAGGTTTGAGTGTGGAAGAGGCTAAAAATCAAATAATTGAAGATTTGAAAGAAAAAGGAATAATTTTTGACCAAGAGGATTTGCAACAAACTGTCGGAGTTTGTTGGAGATGCGAAACTCCAGTAGAGTTCATCCCTACAAAACAATGGTTTGTGAACGCGTTAGATCATAAAGACGGATTGATAGAACAAGGGGAAAAAATAGACTGGTATCCATCCTATTACGAAAACAGGTACAAAGATTGGGTTAAAAACCTAAAATGGGACTGGTGCATCTCCCGACAAAGAACTTACGGAATACCCTTCCCAGTATGGTACTGCAAAGATTGCGGAAACGTGATAACGGCCGAAATGGGAGATTTACCTGTCGATCCAAGATCTGACGAGGAAAAAAGTCCGGAAAAATGTGACGAGTGTGGTTCAGATAATATTCGGCCTGAAGAAGATGTTATGGATACTTGGATGACTTCTTCTCTAACACCTCAGATAACCACGAAGTGGAGGGAGGACGAAGAATTTTTCGAAGAAATGTTCCCGATGAGTATGAGGCCTCAGTCT
>CAZSNS010000091.1:0-3729 GCA_964608515.1 Hadarchaeota archaeon (SeqCode) | reverse complement strand
CGGATTCAAAATGGACTGTTCCTCATTTCGAAAAAATGCTTTACGATAACGCTCTAATTCCTAAAGCTTTTCTTTCCGGTTACCAGATAACTGGAAATAATAATTATTTGAATGCGGCGGAGGAGACTTTCGAGTTTTTGAAAAGGGAATTATATCATTCAGGTGGAGGGTTTTACAGTTCTCTTGATGCTCGGAGCGAGGGGCAGGAGGGCAAATTTTATGTCTGGACACCATCAGAGATTCGAAATATTGTTGAAGATGAAACTATCGCGAATATCTTCATAGAGAGGTATGGTATTAGTGAGGATGGAAATTTTGAAGGGAAGAATGTTTTGACAATTTCTAAAAATCTAGAAAAACTTGCCCCCAAATACGAGATAGGTTTGGAAGAAGTAGAGAAAAAGTTGGAAAAAGCTAGACAAGAAGTCCTCCAAGTCAGGGAAGAAAGAACTAGACCTTCTCGAGATGAAAAAATACTAGCTGGATGGAATGGGCTGGTTATTTCTGCTTTAGCAAAGTGGAGTCCCTTGTTAAATCAAAATTATTTGGAAACAGCTGAAAAAACTTTGAAATTTATCAGAGAAAAACTTTGGAAAGAACAAGAAAACAAGCTTTATAGAAGATACAAGGAAGGAGACGTTTCGGTCCAGGGATTTCTCGAGGACTACGCTTATCTAGCCGAAGGATCTTTCGACCTATATCAAGTCGCCTCTAATCCTCAATATCTCGATTTTGCCAGAAAGCTAGTAATGGAAATAAAGGAAAAATTTTGGGAAGAGTCCACCGGGAAATTACACTTCGCTCCACTGGAAAATGAAGAAATCATCTCCAGACCCCAAGACTTACAAGACCAATCAACACCATCAAGCGTCGCTGTTAGTCTCAACCTGATGATAAAACTGCACCCATTATTCCCAGAAACTAATTTTCAAAAAATTATAGAAGAAGCACTAAACACCTATCACCCCAAGATACAGAAAAGTCCTTTACAACACGCCTCTCTTTCAAACGTAAATTACCTAAATAACACCGGAACTCTCGAAATTACAATCATCGCAGACGAGATACCAAAAACGTGGCTCTCAAAACTCTCAAATAATTACCTTCCCAAGGCTGTGTTCTATCCTCGTCCCCGTTCGAGTGAGGAGATGGAAAAATGGTTGAATGTCCTTGAAATATCTGACTTGCCTTCGATTTGGGATAGAGAGTCAGTTGGTGAAGAACCAACTGTGTATGTTTGTTTTGGACAGACCTGCTCTCAACCCTTTAGAAAAATCAATAATGCTATAAAATGGGTGGATAGTTTCTAGGGTTAGTACTGTTTATTCTTCTATGACTTTTATCGTCGGTCTCATTATGTAGTTATTATTCCCTGTTTTGTGAATGGATTCTTCCGCATCAAAGTCCAAAGTTAGAATTGTAGTCTCATTTCCTTCAATGTTGAATGCATTAACCAGCTTTTGCGAATTCGAGGGTATGGTTAATTGATATAGCTCTCCGTCGCTGATTAGAGAAGAATTTTCCACTTTTAGTCTAATTTGTGTATATTTTCCAGCTTCCAGCGTAGCGGAACCCAAGAATTCTGAAACATTTTCGATTGCTTTCAGGTCAAATTGTTGCTCATTATCATTCACAGTAAACCATTCTCCATTACCATCTTCCTCTGCATTTTCCCCTAAATTCTCTCCTGCATTTTCGTCCGCTTTGTGCACTTTCACTTCTGAAATAGTTACGAAAACGTTCTCAATATTTAGTTCGGGCGGTGCATCAGTGATTTGCATTACTAACTCGCCTTGGTCTCCCCCATCTTGAAGGTAGGAATTAGCTAGAAAGACTCCGGCAATCGCTCCGACGATTATGATTATAACTATAACTTTCTTCAAAAATCTCACATCATAATAAACTAGTTTTTTGACCCTTTTTTACCTACTTTTGACATCTTATAATCAGATTGTGCAGAGAAAGTATTCTAAAAATAGAAAAAAACCTTATAGCCATTCTTTCCGCCTGAAGTAGTAGACCATCACCAGACCCACAATCAGCATCGACAGTAAGACTGAGGGATAAGCTAGATCCCAACCGAGTTCAGGCATGTATTCAAAATTCATCCCATAAATCCCCGCTATGAAAGTAAGAGGAATGAATATCGTTGCTATTATCGTCAACACCTTCATTATCTCGTTCATTCTATTGCTGACAGTAGAAAGATAAATATCGAGCAAACCCGAAACAATATCTCTATAGTTCTCAATTGTATCTATAACCTGGATAGTGTTATCATAAACATCTCGCAGGTAAACCCGTGACGAATCATCAATCAGAGAAGATTCCCTCCTCAAAAGAGTATTAATTGCCTCCCTCAAAGGCCAAACAGACTTTCTGAAAGAAACCAATTCCTTCTTCATGCTATGAATAGATTCAACCGTCCTAGGAGATGGATCAGACAGGATTTCTTCGTCCAAATCCTCCAATTTATCTCCAAAATCCTCCAAGGACTTGAAATAATTATCAACAATTTCATCCATCAAACAGTAGATAAGATAATCAGCTTTCATTTTACGCAACCGGCCCTTATTGTTCCGGATACGTATCTGTACGGAGTTAAATATATCCTTCTCGCTTTTTTGGATTGAAATTACAAAATTTTCGCCAAGAATCAAACTAATCTCCTCAAACTTTATACGATTCTCCCCCTGCCTGAGCATTTTTAAAAGAATGAAGAGATAATCCTCAAAGTCTTCTGTTTTAGGTCTTTGCCCTTCCGATAGAATATCCTCTATCACTAGCGGGTGTAAATCAAAATATTTCCCGATTTTTTCGATGGTTTCAGTTTGGTTGGTTCCTTTAATATGTATCCAAGTAACTGTTGGCTTGTCTTTGAAATCCAGACATTCATCTACATTTTCAACTTCTTTCTCTTCTAGATTATTTTCATCGTAGTCAAACACTCGTATACTCGCTTCAGTATCCGGAGATTCGCCTTTATCAGAACTACTCGAATCTTGCGATTTAAAATTAGCATGCTCTTTGTCTAATATACTCCCCAAACATACATATTTCTTATAAAAATATTAACCTTCCGTTCATTCTCTTCTGCATCATAATTAATTTTTCTAGCTCCGATTTTGTTTAACGAACTTTTTCTCTCACTTGAAGTCTCCAAGCTTACTTGAAATATAAAAGTGGTGCGGGGGTTTATGCCCCGGATTTGCTAGTAAATTTTCCTAGTTGTTTTTAGTTTCCCTTTTCGCCATAGCTAATAATTCTTCGACAGAAACCAAATCTCTAGGAAACTTGAATCATTTCCATTCTGTCAAAATCGCTTCCCTTCTGAAGGTAATGCTGCTCAAGTAGAAGAATCCTGCGGCGAGGCCCGATAGAATCACCGTGAACGGTAGCAATATTTTCCAGTCAATCGAGATAAGACCGCCGATGAAGAGGAAGGAAAAACCAAATATGGGAATCGCACCTATAGGACCTAGCTGCATAGCGCCCCTGATGTCACTCACCTTAGACGAGATGAAGACGGACCATGAAGTGGATAGAATGCAGGCCAGCGGGGTGTAAAGGAGGACCACTACCAGAGACAGAAAGTTCGGCAGCGGAAGGAAGTTTAAACCTGTCAAAAGTTTAAGATTATATTGAAGACGGGTCAAACTATGGGGGAAAGCAAAGATAAGATAATCAATCAGGGGTATACTGAAAAAATATTTTCTAAATGGATGGCTT
>CAZSNS010000090.1:0-4648 GCA_964608515.1 Hadarchaeota archaeon (SeqCode) | reverse complement strand
GACAAGCCTTGGCTGCGAGTTCCATGGCGTGAAGTGCGTTGAAGGCGGCTGGGTTGGGGCTCGTTTCGACCGTTTTCTTTGCTGCTTCGAGCCACTCCTCGGAGGCGTTTATGTACTTTTGTATCTTTTCAGATGTTTCCACGTGGGATCTACCTCCTTTGTAGTGTAAATCAATATTCCGTCTGTCTTTGCTTTTTCCGTAATGGTTTCTTCGGAATCGATCTTGGAGTAGTTCGAAAAGTTCGGGTTCAGAGAGCGTTCCACATCTTCTTCTTCCACAGTAACGTCGGAAAGTACGTCTAGGATTTTTTCTTTTCTTTCTTCGGTCCAGTTATCTGTCAAAATAAGGGCGTCGATATCGCTTTTCCAGGTTGCTTCTCCTCGCGCTACGGAACCGAATATCACGACGGAGAGCGGACTGATTCCGATTGAATCGATCGCTTCTACATATTTTTTTACTTGTTTTCTGTATTCGGTTTGTGGGATTTGTCCGACTAATGGGTAGCGGGGGTCTAGATATGAGTTTGACTTGAATGAGATGATGAATCCTTCCTTGCTGATTGAGGTTAGTTCGGTGAAGTCGTTGAGGGAGAATATTTTCGTCCTTCCATGTTCGTCTTTTTCTAGACGGCTTTCGATTATCTTTTTTTCTTCCATGGAGTTGAGGTGTTTTAATACTCCTTGTTTGGATATTTTTGCGGCGTCGGCAAGTTCTGTCAGGGTTTTTTCTCCTTTACTGAGTTCTTGTAAGATCTTCTTCGGTGTTTCGCTTCGTTTTGATAACATTGTAAGAACTTATCAACATATTAACTTATAAGTTTATATGTTAACTACTTAAAAACAGTTAATTCAAAGTAATCCCTACAAATCAATTGACAGGAAGACTTTTGCGAAAGATGCATACACGCCTGCTCAGTAGGAAACTATCCAGAAAAAACTTCTTAAAAAACGGACAATGATTGACTAATCGTTTTTCCAAAAGTTTCTGTCCCTGTCGTCATAAAACTCGGGACGTAAATCATTTGGAAAAGGTTCGAAAACAGTCTGTTTAAGCACAAATTCGTCTTCAAATCTTAAAGCGAGGGGTTTAAACACGTTCAATACTGCGAACGGTCCTATTTTATTTTGTCTATACATATCCAACAGTTCCTCAATATGTTGAATTTCTCCCTCAGAAAGATCATCTTCATATCTTTTAGCCAGAAAATCTCCTAACTTTTCAAAATTTTTAGAAACAAAACCTCTCGAAAAAATCTGTTTCAACAAATCGAAATACTCACCGATAACATCCTCACCTGCGTCCGTCTCCTCCAACTTGTTATCCATTATGTTCAGGATGTCAGGATTATATAATCTGAAAAGAAGCCTGTTTTTTTCATGAAATTCTTTCAAATCAGCAAACTTTCCAGATTCTACCGATGATCGAAAATCTGAAAATGTGAAAAGTTTCGTCAAAAAATAGTTTTTAATTTTGTCATTTCTCAATCTGTCGTTATCTTCCATCGGATAACCATCGTACCTATCGATTATCTTTCTTGCGAAAAAAACCGGATCCTTTTTCCACGATGTTTGCTCCGGTATCGTTGGAATGTATTTTTATGTGTTTAATACCTACTGTTGGTGATTTGGATTTGAATATGAAACCGTCGACTTCGGGTAAGTTATTCAAAAATTTTTCTGTAAATTCATCCATCTCCTCCGTCACATCTCGCCCGGTGTCAGGCTGGACCAATCTATCCTCATCCCCCTTCCTAACTATTCGTATCGGTTCTCTAGGCACCCCAAGACCAATCTCGTACTCCGGACAAACTTTTGTGAAATTTACATGTTTTTTCAGTTCTCTAACAATCTCACAAGGAATGACCTGCCCGTCGTACCTTACTGGTTCGAATTCCAGGCAAGCGCTAACTACAACCTTAGGTTTTGAAAAATCACGCATCATCTTCTCATAGTTCAAATAAGTAAAAATACCCTCACTTGAGCCCTGACGCACCTGATGACTTTCGTCTTTTATCGATAGGTAGGAATTTATTGAAAATTATGGCAGACGAATAGAATATTCGTTTTTTTTTACCCTCAGTTCTTGTTAGCTTGGTTCAGAGAACGTTTGTTATTCTTTTTGGATGTTCTTTTTTGTGATTTTTTCTATTTTCTCGACATATTTGTCGATGTTAAATTTTCTCTCCAGACCTGACGAGTTCATGTATCGAACCTTTCCGTAAATCGGTCTTTCTTTCCAACCTTGATCATGATTTCCGAAACACCAAGCCACTCCGGCGTACCCGTTTGGGTCTCGACCGTCTAATTCGTACTTATTGTTTAAGATTAGAGCGATTTCGTAAGCTTTTTCAGGTGTTTCGGTCCATTCGAGGATCTTTTTCCCCCAATACATTCTCATATATCCGTGCATTTTTCCAGTTTCGACCATTTCTAGTTGGGCTGCGTTCCAATAGGGGTCGTGAGTTTTCGCTTTTTCGAATTCTTCCAAAGAATAAACGTGTTCTCTCTCGTCCTCTTCGTGTTTTTCCAAAGTTTCTTTCGCCCAATCAGGTACACAGTTCAGATTATCATATTCTTGATTGAAATGGACGAAGTTTATCGCGAGTTCCCTTCTAATTATCAATTCTTCGAGATAATCGTCAACTCCTTCCCCACTCTTTTCTGAAATTTTCAAAGCTATGTAAAGAGGTGAGATTTGTCCGAAGTGGAGATAAGGGCTGAGATGTGAGAGATAATCCTTACTCGGATCGTTCGAAAAGTCCGAATATTTTTCTAACTTCTCATCGACAAAAGTTTTTAACAATTCTTTCGCTTCGTTCAAACCTCCGGAATAATGGTTGGAAGGTTCGACCTCGTGATTTGTATCTAGTTTAGAAATTATCTTATCTATATCTTGTAAACTGATTGAGTCAAACGAGTAATCGAGAGAACCTTTTTCCACTTCTTGCTTTTCTACAGGTTTTAGAAACTTATCTAATTTTTCGTTGATTTTCGGTCTAATAGTTCTGGCAGCATATTCCTCTTTATCTGTCACTGTCTCAACGGGGACGATGACATCTGTTTCAACTTCGATTAAAGGACAATCAATTTTTCGTGCGACTTTTTCCCTCCACTTCCTCGATAATTTCAAATATCCTTTATCTACAATAGCGAGAGCGGCATCCTTTGTTATTTCTAAAATCCCTTGGTCTGGGGGTTCTTTTCTTATCACCATTTGAATATTTCTCTGTTTCAATGATTTTTCGGTTTCTTGTAAGCCTTCTAACATGAATTGATAATGTCTTTCGTTAGCTTGTGGAAAATTTTCTGTTATTCCAAAATAAACGATAACGGGTAATTCTTGTTCATTGCCTTTCTCTATCGCGAACTCTAGCGCGTGGTTATATTCTTCTCTTTGAGATTTTTGCATCCAGTATACAATATAGTTCCCGTCGACCTGTTCTTTTTCATTCAAAGGTTCGATTCTTTCCTTTTCGATCATCCTTCCCCTTTTTCTAAAAATCATAATCGTGTTGTTAAACATTCTAACAATGTTGGAAATGATTCGTTTTGTAGAGAAATATGTTCATAAACCTCTCCAGTATAGTATTAATATGGTCTCTTCGAGATAATTCGCGATACAGGTTGCTAGATTTTGAAGAGATCTGATATATATGATTGAAGGTAAGAAGTTTCCAAAAATTGAGGGGGAATCACTCTCGGGGGATGAAGTTGTGCTTCCTGACGACGCAGATGGGGAAGTGATTTTGATAGCGGTCGCGTTCAAGAGGAGCGCTCAGGAAGGGTTGGATTCGTGGATGAATTATTTTGAAGAGGTTTGCGAGGGTAAAGAAGCTTACGAGCTGCCCGTGATAGAGGGTTCTCTTTGGGGTGTGTTTTCCGGATTTATAGATACGGGTATGAAGTCTGGAATACCGAAAGAAAAACATGATAAGATAGTTACTCTTTACGGAGATGCTTCGGAGTTTAGGGAAGAGCTTGAGATAGAGGGTGAAAGCTTAGGGTATGTGTTTTTACTTGACGAGGATGGTCGCATAATTTTCAAGGGGGAAGGTGAAGCTAATGAGAAAGGGAAAGAAGACCTTCTAAAAAAGGTTAAAACTGTGTGCGTTACTGGAGAAGATTAATTCTAGTAAGTTTTATTGGTCTACCTCACCTCGCTCAAAACACTAGCTGTGTTGAGTAGTTTTTTAGAAAACCCCGTTCAATTATTAGAGTAGTGGGGGTTGCAAGGTTAAGGTAGAGATTAAGAAATTAGTCTAGCGAAAGAAGGATAGAACATTTAAAACTCAAATCTGTTGATTCTTAAAGAGGACTGGCGATTCTTTTTACTGCTAACCCACAAGCTACAGTGTTAGTACGACTCTGATTTCAACTCATATCTGCTATTTAAATACTTATCAGATATTTGTCTACTTATTCCTGAACATTTGCCATTGTTGATTCTTTTATGGACACAAATACGAGCAATATTCCCCTATCCAAAATTTTCAGATATAGTAGACATGAATACTTCGCTAAAGAAATTGAGAAATTCTTTAATTGGACTTTTCATTGTTCATTCGTCGGTATAGTAGGATACAGTCGGGGACGACGATGATGTCGACGATTATGTGATAGATGATGAAAGGGTTAAAGACGCCTTGGA
>CAZSNS010000089.1:0-4669 GCA_964608515.1 Hadarchaeota archaeon (SeqCode) | reverse complement strand
AATTAGTTGTTTAAATTCTTCACTTAGTTTTTTTGACGTGGGACATTTTTCGGAGAACTTTTTTCTTATCTTTGCCATTTCCTCGTCAGGAATTCCTTTAAAAGGCTTTTCGGCTATTTCTTCAGTCCTTTTTTGAATTTCTTCAAATTCCATTGTTTCAGTTTCAACTTAGAAGAGATGTTTAAAAAATTTACTTTGGATTTTTTCGATTTTTTGGTATAATTTTCCCTAATTTTTCTCATTAGACAATATTTTCATGATTATCTGGATAGTTTTTGCTTTTTTTAGCTTCTGTTTCTTTTTCTAGCTTATTTTTTGCTTGTTTTTTCTCCCATGTGTGGTATACAATGAGGGATGGAATTATTCCGAATGAGATTATTGCAAGCATAAGAATGATTTTTCGAGAAGGAAAGATCCACATACCGAACATGGCAAGCAAAAATGTAGCAATTGCTCTTTTTCTTTTTTGTTCTTGACTATCTATTTCTTTAATTATCTCCTCTTTTCGAGAAGAAACTCGAGATCCGCAAAAGGGACATTCAAGGTTTCGATTAGGAAACTCTTTTCCGCAGTTGGAGCAGATATTCATCTTATCAATAAGATTAGAGTTTTAGGTTTCAAACTTTTGCGGTTTTCAGGATTGATCTTTTCCTGTATATTTTTATTTCTCTGCCAGTTTGCTGTGGGTATAACGAAATTTGCCAACTTTCTAGTTTTTATTATTGATTGGAACAAGGTCTTGATAGTTTAGGAAAGTGGCGAAAAATGTTCTTTTTTAAATGTAAATTTTTTTATTGGTCGGTCTGGTTTTGATTTATGGTTGGTGAGGTATTTTACTATGGCTAAGTGCTGTGTTTGTGAAGAGGAAGGTTCTGTACTTGCTCGGGGTTTTTGGTGGTGTCAGGAACATTATGATATCGTGGGGGAGCAGTTAGAGGAAGTTGACACATCGGATCTTGAAAATATTCGGGAAAAAGACACTTCAAAAGTTGATTTAGGCTTGGAATGGGTTTAAAAACTAAAAAAAGGTAATTAAAATCTTTAAAAAATAATTACTAATCTGAGAACCCTTGAGAAAGCGTTTTAGAGGATTTTTTCGCCTTGATATTTTTCTTATTTTTATGGGAAAGTTGTGCTTTTGCTGATTTTTCTTTAAAAAATAATGAGAACTTTAAGGGAAGTTCAAGAAGTTTACACTTGGGGGAGAGAGGTTGCGAAAATTGCAAAAAAAGTTTAAGAAAGGAAATTCGGATCTCATAAAATCCTTCATAAAATTACAAGAACAGCCTGAAAGCTATGAAGTATGGGTCCCTTACTTTCATCATGGAATAGTGGGTTTCATAGACTTAGTTATTGAAAACGAGTCCGAAGTTTCGCTTTTTAAGTTCATCAAGGAAGGGAAGAAAATAGAAAAAGCTGTTAAGAGCTTAAAGCTGGAAAGTTCGGTATTTCCTGAAAGTAGAAACATTACCTCAAAAGAAATGCACACTTACCTGGTGGTAGAGGACGGAGAAAAAAATAGAAAATCCGTACTATCACAAGAAAAACTCTTACAAGATCAACCATTTGATATATTGTTCCTCGACGAGAACAAAGAAAGAATAGAGTCTATCTTTGAATTGAGAGATAATCTTCCAAGGCTATTCCAGACCCAAGATATTCGATTAGAAGAAGGCGCATTGGAAGCTTTAATCACAAATCCAGAACACTCGCAAGTCGAGAGAGCAATATTAAACCTCGATGACCCTCCAGAAGTAATCACCAGACGGTTTGTCAAGAAAATCCAACGTTATATGAGGAAAAATAATAGACCACCCAAAGACGTTGATACTTTGAGAGAGGCCACCGAAAAAAGAGAACATAAGTCATATACAGCTAGCTCTGGGAAGAGAGACGTGAAAAGCACTCAAAAATCTTAAGAACTTTTTAAAAATTATTTCTTGACTTCGACCAATCTATCGGCTAACTTTACTATATATTCACTGTCTTCCAACTTTTCTTTCAAAAGAGATGGAATTCTTCCAGCGCCATGATATGCCCCCGTGATAGCCCCGGTCATAGCTCCGATAGTGTCTGCATCACCGCCGAGACTTATTCCATAAGTTACCGCATCTTCAAAACTCTCAGTATGGGACAAAAAAGAGTAAAGAGCAGTGGGGACAGAATTAAACGCTTCCACACCGTTACCGAGTTCTCTTATAACCTCTCTTTTACCCGGACTATTTTTCAACAAATTCTCAATCTTGTCAAGTTTTTCCAAATATTCTTCCTCCTCAATGAACTCCCTAACCTCACTCAAAAAATCTAAAGCATTCAAATCAGAGGAAGGATCCTCATTAACAGCCAAAGCAACGGAAGAAGATTGAAGAATAGCACCTTCCACTCCCAACCTATGAGTATGCGTAATACTACTACACTTCCCGGCAAAATTTCTCAAATTATCCAAATTATCAAAACAAAACAAGCCAGCAGGTGCAGCCCGCATAGAAGAACCATTTCCATAAGAACCCTCCCCACCAAACAACGACCTACCAGGCTTATCCCACTCTCCCCCTCGCTCAATCGACCTTATAACCTGAGTTGATCCAGGACCATAACCTCTAGCAGGATTAAAATTTTCAACCAATCTTTCACCAAAATATTCCCCATCGAACTCCCCCTTCTCGCTCAACATTTCCGCAAGACTAATCATTTGCTGAGTATCATCTGTATATCGTAAAACATCTCTATCCTTCCCTATCCGACTGATTTTCTCCTGCTTCACCATTCCACCGCTTTCTCTAGACCTTCCTAGTCCGTCTCCTATTCCCGTCCCTAGTAAGGCCCCTCGGAATTTTGTTTTTATCCCCATTTTTATTCCTCTAATGAGATTAGAGGGAGTATTTCTTCTTGCACGAAATCGACGAATTCTGGAGGTTCTAGCTTACTAAATAGAACTATTACTGAGTTTCTAGTAACTCCTACCGTGAGTCCTTTTTCTTGAACTTCAAAAACTGCGTACCAAATGTTTCCATGATCTAGATAGTCTTGGTAGAGTGAACTATCGGCGACTGAGGACCCGTAAAGGGCTAATTTTCCTACGTCTGGAATGTCCACATTATCGAAATATAGAACTTTTGTTGCTCTGGGGTTGCTTTCATGTAATTCTTTCAACGTCTCTTCTGCTATTTTTGCTTCAACGATTTGCCCGGCGCTTAAAAATATTGCTTCGCTAAGTTCGTTGGCAATTCTGTTTGATTTAGGTTTATCTGCAAGTATTGTTAGAAATATTTCTCCTTTTTTTTCTTGAAAAACGAGTTTGGTTTCTTGGGTTTTCGGGACTTCTATTTCTCCGTCTCTATGATAAATTGAGACTAGAGTATCTTTGGTGTATAGTCCTTGTAGTGTTCCGTCTTCAGTTTCCAAATCAGTAACTTCTTTGATTAATGAACCTTCCTCATGATTCATGTCTTCATAAGGTTCTTCTTCACGAAAATCCTTCAATTTTCGAGCTATAAAGCCCAAATCAGTATCTTCCGCAATCCGAAATACTTTTGCTGTACTTACCAAAAATATCTCCTCAAACGATTTCCAATTCTTTTAGTATTTAAACCTCTTTACTTTAACCCAAACCTAGTACAATTACAAAACTACAGACTGGGTTTTTAAAATCTAGAAAAAGAACCAAGAAATGAACATAAAAAGTGATAATATGCCTCAAGAACAAAAACCCCCTACCCATATCAAAGAAATAATTCTAGAAAACTTCATGAGTTACGAATATGCACGAATACCATTCGAACCAGGACTCAACCTAATAAGCGGACCAAACGGAGCGGGAAAATCATCAATATTACTCGCACTCTCCGTAGCTCTAGGACAATCACACACAGAAAGATCGAGAAAATTGAGTGATTTGATCAGACGAGGAGAAGAAATGGCAAGAGTAAGCGTAGTGTTTGACAACTCTCCAAAAGATGGTGTGAGGCCTATTTCTGAGGTTGATTCTGATTCGTATGTTCTTTCGAGGTATTTGAAAGATGATGGTACTTATTGGCACGAGGCTAATTATGAGTCAGCAACTAAGGAGGAGGTTAAACGTATTCTTTCTCAATTGTCTATTAATCCGGACAATATGTTGATTGTGATGCATCAGGGCATGATTGATGTTTTTGGTGCGATCGATTCTCAAGAACGTTTGAAGACTGTTGAAGAAGCTGTGGGTTTGAGTGAGTACAGGCAACGTATTCTGGATGCTAGGGAAAATCTTTCTCACAAATTGAGTGAGGAAGAATCCGTCAACGCGATGCTGGAAGAGGCTCAGAGTACCTTGGACCATTGGGAGGAAGAGTACGAGCGTTATCAAAGAAAACAAGAATTGGAGGAAAAGAAAAAGAGACTTCAAAGAGAATATGCTTGGTCAAAATGGTGGAGACAGAAAGAAAAAGTCGACAAAATAGAAGCAAAATTACAAAGCAAAAAAGAAGATTTGAAGGAAATAAATCGTGACATAGAGAAAACGGAAGAAAAAGAAGAAGAGAGGAAAACCGAACTAGAAGAATTAGAATATGAACTCGAAAACCTCCATCGTGATTTAGTACATCATGAGAATGATAAAACCGAAGCTGAAGCAAAAAATGAAATTTTAGAGGAAATAGAAAAAGTCGATTCAGATATTATTGAAGATTTA
>CAZSNS010000088.1:0-4970 GCA_964608515.1 Hadarchaeota archaeon (SeqCode) | reverse complement strand
GAAATCCTAGAAAAGAAGGAATAAAACTAATCTATATTACACCTCTCAGAGCCCTGAATCGAGATATGTTAAAAAGATTGAAATGGTGGTGTAAAAACCTAGACCTCAAAGTTTCCGTCAGACACGGAGACACATCAAAAAGAGACAGACGACAACAAGCATTAAGTCCTCCCGACGTACTGATAACGACTCCCGAAACATTCCAACTCTTGCTCGTGGGGAAAAGAATCAGCCGGCACGCGGCCAATGTAGACTGGATTGTGGTGGATGAAGTTCACGAACTTGCAGGAAATAAGCGTGGAGCCCAACTTTCTCTTTCGCTTGAAAGGATGCGGAGGTTAAAAGGTGGAGATTTTCAAATAATAGGTCTTTCAGCTACTGTCGGATCGCCAAATGAGGTCGCTAAATTTTTGGTGGGGAAAGATAGGGATTGTGAGATTATTGATGTTTCGATGGCTAGGGAAATTGATATGGATGTTTTGTATCCTGATGTTTCTGAATCGGATGATGCTTTGGCTTCTGAAATTTATACTTATCCAGAGGTTGCTGCCCGAGTCAGGAAAATGAGGGAGTTGATTGAAAATCACGAGACCACGCTAATTTTTACTAATACTAGACCGATGTCCGAGGTTTTGTCTAGTAGGTTTAAGATGTGGGATATTGATTTTCCTGTGAGTGTTCATCATGGTTCTCTTTCGACTTTTGCCAGGCGTAGGACTGAGGAGGAGTTGAAGACTGGTGATTTGAAAGGGGTTATTTGTACTTCTTCTATGGAGTTAGGTATCGATATTGGCAGGGTGGATCTTGTTATTCAGTATAACTCTCCGCGGGAAGTGGCTAGAGTTTTGCAAAGAGTTGGACGTAGTGGTCACAAGATTACTAAGAAAGCGAAAGGTCGATTAATCGTTAAAGACCCGACTGACGGCGTGGAATCTTCCGTCATCATAGACAGGGCGAAAAGAAAACAGTTGGAACCCGTAAAAATTCCAGACAAACCTCTTGACGTGCTATCTCACGAACTTGTAGGAATGCTAGTCGCCGCACCAGAATGGGAAGTTGAAGACGCCCACAATATTATGAAAAGAGCCTACCCATTCAGAAACTTGGAAAAAGAAGACGTCATCAAAACTCTAAAATATTTAGAAAACATGAGCCAAAGACTAGCCTGGCTAAGACCCGATGAAAACATTTTCGCTCGGCCTAGCAAGGGGAATCGTGTTTTTGATTATTATTTTGGAACTCTTTCGATGATTCCGGAGATGAAGCAGTATTTGGTTATGGATGATACTAAGGATGAGGCGGTTGGGGTTTTGGATGAGCCGTTTGTGGCTGAGTATGGTGAGCCTGGAGCTAAGTTTGTAATGGGTGGTTCGATTTGGAAGATTGTGCAAGTGTTTAAAGATAAGGTGTTTGTTAAACCGGTGGATGATCCGGTGGGTTCGGTCCCTTCTTGGGTCGGGGAAGAAATTCCTGTTCCGTATTCTATAGCTCAGGAAGTAGGTGAGTTGAGAAGTAATCTTGTGGATCTCTTAGATGAGGGAAAGTCTGCGGAGGAAGCTCTTGAAAATATTTCGAAGGATTGGGATCTTAATCAAAGAACTATCGAGAAATCACTTGAACCTGTAAAAGAACAATGGGGAGAAAATCTTGACGTTCCCACAGATGATGAGATAGTGATAGAAAAAGCTGAAGACACAATTGTAGTCCATTCTTGTTTTGGCACTCTGACAAATAGAACTCTAGCCAGATATATCGCAAGGCGGGCCGCTGATGAACTTGGAGAGACGGTGGCTGTTACAATAGATCCTTATCGAATATTGGTCAGGTCTGAGAGGCTTAGACCTAGAGAGATTAGGGCTATATTGACTGGGGATATGGGGACTGACTTTAGGGAGACTTTGGAAGATGTGATAGAGGAGAGTCGTTTTTTCAAGTGGCGGATAATTCAGATTGGTAGAAGAATGGGAACATTGGAAAAAGATACTGATATGACAGCTTCAGAAGTTGATCAAGTGATTCAAGGGTTGAAAGGAACTCCTGTATTTGAAGAAACTTTCAAGGAAGTTGTGCGAAAAGATTTGGACCTGCCTCAAGCTTTGGAAATTTTAGAAAAAATAGAATCAGGAAAAATACAACTCAAATCACTCGGACTTAGAGGCGACCCTTCTCCAATAGCCGAACCTGCCTGGGAAGAAAAATCCTTAACATTCGAACCTGTTTCTCCAAAAAGAATGAGAAGGTTAATACTCGGCTCAGTAAGAGCGAGACTGTTAAGTCAAGAGAGAACTTTCGCCTGCACAGACTGCAAGGATTGGGTGGAGATAAAAGAAGTGCATGAACTTAGCGAACCACCTACTTGCCCGAAATGTGATTCGGGAAAAATTGGAATGATAGAAGAAGAAATACGACCAGTTCGAAGAACCTTATCCAAAATTAGAAACGATTCGAAAAAGGCAAAAAATAGCAAGATTTGGCGTGAACTTAGCCAAACATCAAAACTAATTAATGAATATGGAAAACCTGCAGCCGCTGCACTTGTAGGAAAAGGAATGACACACTCCGGAGCAGAAAGGATTTTGGAAAGAGAGAACGAGATTAATGACGATTTTTTGGATATGATTATAGACGAAGAAAAGAAATCCTTATTAAATAGATATAGAGACTCTTCCTAAATCCAGAACATAAAAATATTATTCTTTCTCCTCGTCTTCTTCTGACATTTCCTTACTCAAAAGCTCATTAAGCATTTCCTTTTGATCAATCTCAGCCCTAGCCCGCCAATCCATATACAGCATGCCATCATCTTCGGAAATATAACCCATCTTACTGAAACGATTAATATTTTTCTCAACACGCCACTTCGGTAATTTTTCTTGCAAAATATCCTTAACCTCTTCAAGAGGGGCTTTACCTCTTTTCGACTGAATGTATGAGAGAATTATAGTCAAAGACGCCATATCATCAATTCTCCATCCGAAAGTCCTGTCAGAAAGTCTAGGATGGCCTTTCATTGTGGCATAGTATCTAGTGGGTTTGTCCTCACCTTCTTCAATTTCTTTGACCGTGAGTCCGATTTTTTGTAATTCTTGATCGAGCATTTCAACTATTTCTGGATATCTTTTACCCAGCGTTTGTTTCAACTCCCATGATTTTGCTCCTGGTTCTCTGTGTCTTTTGAATAAGATTAGTTGGGCTGCTCTCTCTATTTTATCTCTTACAGCTTCAATTCCTTCTTCCTCATCATCAGGCATTTTCTTCCCTCCTTTCTTCCCATTCCTCATGCGAAATCGCTATCGGGACGGAAGTACCTGTCTCCTCTGTGGGAGTTTGTCTTTCCTCTCGAGCTGTTAACGTTATTTCTTCCTCTAACGGGTTGAGCTCTATAGTAGCATAACCGTAGCTTATCAAAAAACTGGTCAACCATCCATTTTTGATAGTTTCTCTGAAATCTTCTGAATCTATGAATTCCCAGTATGAAATTTGATTATCCTCTCCTGATTCTTCCTTAAGCTCATGCCACATTTCCTCTACTCTCTCATCAAAATCTTCTTTCGACTCAAATCCAAACTCTGAAAGTTCATCTCTACTTATTTCATCTGGAGATTTCTCCTCGGTGTCCAGTTCAGTACCACGCTCAGACAAAGGTTCTAAATTTCGCCAGTACTCAACCGCCTCATCTATTCCAGGTTTTGCAATACACTCCATCTCAACTGTCGGATGCCAAGAATTAACTAATACGTAAGCAAGTTGTTTTTTAGACAAACCCCTAACTTTCCAAGTGACTAACATAGGATCGAAGTGAAGATTTATGACGAATCCAATCCTCTTGTTCATAAATTATATCAGACAGTCCCCGAAACGCTCTGATATCAAGCAAGAGATCTTCCGACTCATCGACTTCTGAAAATATCTCACTTAATCTTTCGAGAAAATCAGGGACATCAACTTCGAAAGGGTCAGCTTCACGATTTTTCACTGATTCGGAAAGGTCTATGATTCTTTCCATTAGTTCTTTCTTCTTTTTCTCGGACACCATTATGTAGTCACCTTTACCTCCGAAGACCCTGCCGCGTTTTGAACCGCGATTACGTTCGGAACGTCTTCCACCTCTACCAATCTACCCGGAGTTATTACTACATACTGACTATCACTCTCTTCCATCAAATTAAGAAGCTCCCTCATCATCATTTGCCTATTCCGAGGATCCATATGAAGCTCAAATTCATCCAAAGCCCTAATTGGTGATTTTATATGCTGTTGCAAAGCAAGAAGGAAGCACATTATGGAAGTAGACCTCTCACCCCCACTCTGAGTATAAGCATCCAAAGTTTGAGGTTCTGCTCCTCTAAATCCAACTGTCAACTCCAGACCTGCCTCATCAATATCTTGAGGATTTAACATTCTCACATCCCCCACCGCATTAACCCTTTCTAGAATTTGTCGATAGGTTTCTCTAACCTTTTTTAACAGGTCTTGTAATTTGTTTCTCCATTTTTCCGTTCTTATTTCCAACTCTTCAAGAGCTCTTTTTCTATTTTCTTCCGCTTCCTGAGCTTTCTCTTCTAACTCTGCAAGAAGTTCTTTGTGATCTTTATACATTTTTTCGGCATCTGCCGAAACATCATCCAAATTAGAAAGCTGAGTGTTCGTTACACGAATATCTTCAAGTATATCTCGAGAATTTCTATCAGTCTCAACTTTGCTTCCCTTTTCTTCCGCTTCCACTTCAATTTCTTTTAGTTCATTTTTACTGTCTCTCAAATCTCTTTCTAAGTCGGAGATTTCTTCCTCTCTAAGTTCCCGCCGAAAGCTGAGGACGGCTTTTCTGACTTTATGGTCAGTATATTTTTCTCGATTTTTGTTTCTCTTTTGTTTTTTATCCACGAGAGAATTTTCAGTATTTTCTATCTTCTCGTCAGCTTCCTCAATTTTATTTTTCAAATCATCAAAATCAGTCTCTAAATCTTCAA
>CAZSNS010000087.1:0-5066 GCA_964608515.1 Hadarchaeota archaeon (SeqCode) | reverse complement strand
TGCGTTTTTGATGTTATGGGCAAAGTGTGGCCTATTCTAACAAAATTAGATGATGTTTGCAGGTTATTCATTCCGAAGGAGGTAAAAAAGCCTCAAATGAACTCATATACGCTTTAATAGCCCTATGAAAGGGGAATATAGTAAAATTGTGCTGAATTAAGAAAATATGTAAAATTACGGAATACCCTCCTACGGCATCTGAAAAGCTTTCCTGAAGCAGTTTTGATAATTTTGCCATTTATGGAGTAAGTTAACTTTATTGGACTTCCATGTGACAGACTTTGAAATTATGTAATCCCCTTGCAAACTTGATTTCAGAGAGATACTGGGGTATAATTAGAACTAAGAATCAGAGGAAAGCTACTCGGTGGGGAAATAGGAAATACAGGTTTTTGATAATAGGGGTTGATAAATATATTTTTATCAGTAATAACAATTGTTTAGGTAAGCTTGAAATTTAGAATTTCATCTGTTATAATTAGGCTACAATCACCCACCGCCAGATAGATTAATACCAACTAGATAGCTATTTGCTTGAGGCAACAAAAGTAAAAAACATCGATACGCCCCCGTGTAGGGGGCAAATTCTATTGGATACCTAATTGGTGGGTAAATTATAGGTAGTCCGCTAAAAGGCTTACTTACCGATCTCGGTAGGTGGCCTTTTTTACATTCGATCAGGTTAAGTTCGATCTAGTTTTTTAAATTTAATTGGGGGAGATAATTATGATTTGTAACAACGAATAAACCCCTCCAGATTGAGGCTGGAGGGGAATAGATAGCAATTAGCTTGCATTGCTATACAATCATTATATGACGATACACGGCATTTGGCAAGCCTACTTCGCTATCTTACCGAACTTCGAACTAATCCAGCTCAGTAAAAGCTAATTTCACAAGAATTCATGGAGGAATACTATGGAGAACTCTAAGGGGGACTCTATACCCAAATCTGACTTAGAAGATTTCATCATCAAATTATTGGGAGAACCAAAGAAAAGAAAAGGTAGCGAATTAGTCTACCATTGTCCATTTGGTGAAAGACACAGCGGCGGAGAAGATGATAATCCCTCGTTTTACTTCAATGTAAATAAAGGTACTTACTACTGCCACGGATGCGGGGCTTCAGGGGGTTGGAAGAAGTTGAATGAAAAACTAGAAGGTAATATGAATCTTATTCAAACTCAAGAAAAGAGAGATAAGATAGAAAATACTGAAGGCTTAACACTTGAGAATTATGCTGAGGAGAAAAAGCTCGATTCAGAATTTCTGAGAAAGCTTGGAGTCCAGAACGGCAAATGGATCGGACAATCAGCAGTTATGATACCTTATAAGGATCGAGACGGAGAACTAACTGCGACCAGATTTAGACTAGCGTTGAATGAAGACTCAAGCGATGGCAGGTTCCGCTGGCAGAAAGGAAACGAACCAACACTGTACGGCCAGTGGAAGATGGATGAATGGGATGATCATAAGGTGGTCTGTGTAGAAGGAGAGAGCGACTGCCACACTATATGGCAGGAGATATCCGATCTTCCAGCAATGGGTGTCCCAGGAAAGAACTTCTTGTCCAAATTAGCCGATGAGTGGCTTGAGTATATTAGGAATTACGGAGAAATTTACTTGCTTCAGGAAGATGATGCCGAAGAGGAAGTTACCGATGCCCTTGATAGTATGGGCAATAAGCTGGATTCCGATCTCTATAGGCTGATTCTTCCAACTGATGATGTATTTGATCTGTACCTAGAAGATCGAGAATCCTTTGAAGAGCGATTAACAGAGGCCATAGAGGGTGCGGATAGGTACACGAGACAGTTCAATCTTGGCGAACGTGACTCACTACCCCCCACCACCGCTGCGGAATCGTTTCTGAAAAGAGAGAAAGAGAAGGGCCGACGGTGGACTTATCTCGCAGATCAAGGGCAGTATTACCAGTACAGGCAGGATCGAGGTTACTGGAAGACGGTCAAAAAAGTCTATCTAAAAAAGAAGATCAGGGAATTTTTGGTCAACAACCAAGCCGATTGGGACAAGAAACGTCATAAAAGGGAAGTATTCGATGCAGTTAAAGATAGCTGTATGGCCGATGAGGATACCGATATCTTCAATCCTGCCGAGAACCCTAATTTGAACCTAATCAATGTTAAGAACGGCATGCTAAACTGGAGAAAGGGGGAGATGCTTCCGCACAACTACCAGTATCACTCGCTCTTTCAGTTACCTGTTGAATACGATCCAGATTCCGAAGCTCCAAGGTGGAGCAATGCCTTGCGTCAGTGGATTCCAAAGGCCGAGGTAAGAAAGTTTCTCCAGGAGTTCGTCGGATACAGCCTAATACCCGATACAAGTCTAGATAAGGCTTTAATCCTACACGGAAGCGGGGCAAACGGCAAATCCACGTTTCTGGAAGTCCTGGAGGAATTATTTGGCGAAGAGAATTTGAGCAGTATACCTCTACATAGGCTCAATGGGCGTTTTGAGCTTTCAAATATTCAACACAAGTTGGTAAATATCTGCTCTGACTTAGACCCATCCTACTTAAAGGAGACGGGGAATATTAAGAAGATAATTGCGGGTGAATTGTTGCGAGGAGAAGACAAGTACAAGCCAAGCTTCGATTTCAAACCAGTTGCTAGACTTATCTTCTCGGCCAATGAATTACCCAAGGCACGAGACAAGACCAAGGGTTGGTACAGAAGGATAGAGATAATTAAATTTCCCAATAGTTTTGATCCAGAGGATGATAATTTCGATCCGAACTTGAGCGAGAAGCTGAAAGAAGAGTTGCCAGGGATATTTAACTGGGCCGTCGAGGGACTGAAAAGATTGAAAGATAGGGAGAGGTTTGAAATACCTGGGTCAGTGAAGGAGAACAAGCGATCTTATAAAGAGTCCAATGACAGCCTGACTGCTTTTGTAAATGAGCAAGTAGAAGAAGCCAAGGGGGAAAGTTATCCAACTTCATACCTTTATCGGAAATATAAAGGGTACTGCGAAGACCACGGGCTTAACATCGTGTCGCAACAAAAGTTTTCAAAGAGGCTGAATGATCTGGACTTTGAAAAAGACAGGAAGACATTCAGGGTCTGTAAGGAACATGAACAGTTCAAATGTGAGGACCCTGAGTGTAGTGGAGAATTAATGAAAAAAAGAAAGCGATATTTCAAAGGTATTAAGTTGAAGACTTAAAAGTGTCCAGGGTGCCCAGCCTTCGCCCAGAGTTCTGGTAGGGGTTGGGAGCTTCACGATCTCCTATGCATCGGAACCAGATGGGTTATGCCCAACCTTCCCAACCCTATAGAACTTATAGGGACAAAAGGTAGATTAAACTATATAGTTATATATAGATAAGTAATTGGAACAGGCTGGGAAGCCTGGGACATTAGCTAGAATAATCCTTTGATTGGGGGAAATTCTACTCCCACCCTCAGCTCTTACATTGGGACAACACTGGACGGGTTGGGAGAGTAACTAAAAAATTCGATTTATTTAAATTTATCAATCAAATTTCGGCCTCAATAGGCTTTTTTATCTTCACCAATACACAAAATCAAACCATATATAAAAAAATGGAGGTTTATATTTTATGAAAACACTGAAGCGAAAGAATAAGAGTAATTCTAACTTCAATAATTTTGATAACGGCGTTAACAACAATCACGGTGAAGCCGAAAATTCAGGGTATTATGATCTGTCATTGGATAAGGCGATTAGTCGATTCATCGACACAAAAACAATTGAAAATGTTTCTCAAAGTACGATAGACATTTACGAGTATACTTTTGATGATTTTCAGGATTTTTTGGATGAAAAAAGAGATATTTCATCGATTGACGTGAATGTTGTGAAGAGTTACTTACTACAACTTCAAAATAGCGATATCTCAGATAACACGGTTTCTATTCATTACCGCAATCTACGAGCATTTTTTAATTGGGCCGTAAAGGCTGAATTCAAAGAATCCAATCCACTAGATACAATCGGTGAGCCAAAGACAGATGAGAATATTCCAAGTAGTTTGACGGAAGATCAAGCAAGCAAGTTACTCAAGGCAGCGAAAAAGAAAACAAATACCTGGACAGGGTTTAGGAATTATACAATCATTAAATGTTTTCTGGATATGGGGCTTAGGAGGAAAGAACTAATCAACGCTAAAATAGATGATTATAAGATTGGAGATAGCACATTATTAGTTAAGGGAAAAGGACGCATAGAGAGAAAAGTAACTTGTGCCCCAGAGACTGATAAGACAATAAGAAAGTGGCTCAAGAAAAGGAATAAGTTAGATACAATTTACGATGACACAATTTTCATATCTAAAAATGGTGAAAAGCTAAAATCAAGGAACTTGAATCGTAGAATTAGCAGGATTCAAGAGTCAGCTGGTTTGGAAGACAAAAAGGTTTCGCCACATGTTTTAAGGCATACAGCAGCTACTTTTGCTTCCAATAATGGTATGAATGCTTTTGAGGTGAAGGAGTTTTTTGGTTGGTCTGAGATGGAGACCGCCGCTAGGTATGTTGATGCTAGTGATAGAAGAATAAAAGAAGCTTTTGCCGAAAACTCACCCATCAAGAATATGAATTAATTGATATTTCTTTTAGTCCCCAATTATAATTAATCAATACAGGAGGAGGTTGAGAAAGCAAGAGAACGTTTTGGGGATTAATAATCAAGTAGTATTCTTGAAATCCAGTCCAATAGGTCGTTATAACAGGATTTAATAATAGGGGCCGAGGCTAATTTCGGCCCCTTGCTTTGGGAGCAGGGGGTCGCTGGTTCAAATCCAGTCTCCCCGACCAGGTTTTTCTTAACCCCTAATCTAGTAGAAGCAAATGACTTCTTTGCTGTTTTCCTCGTCTTTTAAATAACTACAACTGGCGACGGTTTTTCCATTCTTTTCCAGTGAAGCGGCGTCTCCACCATTGTTCCATATTGCGGTTTCGGATCCCCAGAATAGCTCGTACGTAGGGTTCTGGCCGCAGCCGCTGTCTTTTTTTGGTCGATTCTGAAATCCGGTATAAATTCGGACGGTCTCTTCTTTGCCCAGACTGAATCCGGACGGA
>CAZSNS010000086.1:0-5679 GCA_964608515.1 Hadarchaeota archaeon (SeqCode) | reverse complement strand
AATACTCTAGCTGGTGGAGGGTCTAGAGAGGAGATAGTTGAAAATATCGATATCGGAGGTCCGACTTTGATTAGATCTTCAGCCAAGGGAGCTTTGCGACATGGTGAAGTTGCTCCGGTCGTTAGTCCTGATGATTATAATCAGATTATCAAGGAGTTGGAGGAAAACGGTGGATCATTGTCGGAAAGTTCTAAGGTTAGATTAGCACATAAAGCATTTGATCATACTTGGAATTATGATGAGAAAATAAGAAACTGGACGGAAGACTTAATGGGGGGATCAAAAGATGGATATTCCTGATGAGATTTTATTAAAGCTTAAAAAAATTGCCGAAACAAGGTACGGAGAAAACCCTCAGCAAGAGGGGTTCGTTTTTGAAATTGAGGAAGAGGGAAAGTCTTACAGCCCCTTACCTATTACTCAAGCTGAGAAGCTTCAAGGAAAAGAAATGTCGTTTAATAATGGGCTTGATGCCGTTGCTGTTTTGAAAATGCTTTGGCAGTTTGAAGAACCCTTTGCTACAGTTTTTAAACATTTGAACCCGGCAGGAGCTTGTCAAAAAAATGATATTTTTGAGGCTTACAAAGGAGCTTGGAATAGTGATCCGATGAGTGCTTTCGGTGGAATTTCAGGAATAAATCGGAAAATGACTAAGGAAGTAGCCGAATACGCAATAGAAGATAAGTTTTTGGGAGCAATAATAGCACCAGCATATGAAGATGAAGCTTTGGAAGTCTTGAAACAGAAAGAGAAACTGAGAGTTCTAAAAATTGATACAGAAATGCCTGACGATCCCGGTTTTGATTTCCGACCGATTTCCGGAGGCTTTTTAATTCAAGAATATGATTTCCAAGAACTAACTTCAGATGATTTGATTTATCTAGAGGATAAAGGAATTAAGAAACCTACAAAAGATCAGATAGAAGACATGATTTTCGGTTGGAAAGTGAATAGAAGAACAAAATCAAACACCGTACTATTAGTCAAAGACAAAGCCACTATCGGAATCGGCGCAGGACAACAAAACAGAGTGGATGCCGGTTTCATCGCCGGATATAGAGCGAATAAACCATACGAAGAGTTGAAAGATATGAGTAGAACTTGCTCTAGTTCTAAAGTCACCGACTTAGCAGAATATATCGGCCTCAAAACTGAAGGAAGAACCGAAGGGAGCGTTGCGGTTTCAAGTGCATTTTACCCGTTCCCCGATACGGTGGAAGCTTTGAACGCGTTCGGAGTAGAAGCTAGCTTAAGCCCCGCCGGTTCTATTAGGGATGAGGCTACTTACGAAGCTCTAAAAAGGAATGATATGGCTGGTGCTCATACCCCTCATATTGAGGAAGGTGGGTATGAGGGCGGTATTCGGGCTTTCTTACACTGATTTTATTTTCCTATATTTTTTAACTGTGAGAGAGTGTAAGAGAAATGGAGAATTAAAAAATGGAGAGAGATGAGAAAAGTCCTACTGTTGGTTTGGTTGTGGCGAGCAGAGAGTTTTTTCCTGACGAGTTATCTTTTGAAGGTGGTCAAAAGGTAGTAAATCAGTTGGAAAATGCTGGTTTTGATGTGATAACGGTTTTTTCTCCGGAAGATGGGGAAGGTTTGGCTAGTGGTAGGGAAGATTCTAAAAAATATGCGGAATTGTTTAAAGAAAATAGAGAAAAAATCGACGGTGTCTTGGTCACACTTCCTAATTTTGGTGATGAGAAAGGTGTTGTGGAAACATTCAAACTTTCAAGATTAGAAGTTCCGACAATGGTTCACGGTTTTTCCGATGAATTGGGAAAGATGGATAGAAAACATCGAAGAGACTCCTTTTGCGGAAAAATTTCAACCTGTAACAACTTGCGACAAGCAAACGTGAAATTCACAAACACACAAAAACACGTAGAATCACCAACATCCGAAGAATTCAAACAAGACATAGAAAAATTCAAACAGATTTGCAAAACCGTCAACGGGTTGAAAAATGCACGCCTCGGAGTAGTAGGATTAAGACCGAACGCTTTTCAAACAGTTAGATTTAGTGAGAAAATTTTGGAAGGTGAAGGAAT
This sequence comes from Hadarchaeota archaeon (SeqCode), assembly GCA_964608515.1. GTDB lineage: Archaea > Hadarchaeota > Hadarchaeia > Hadarchaeales > JAGGTB01 > CAYLJV01. The sequence goes on along the minus strand of CAZSNS010000086.1, from coordinate 3,625 downwards.
TTCGGTCGAAAATATTAGTTTAATGAAAACACTTCAAGAATCAGAAAATCTCGACGAGAATAATTCGGACGTTCAAGAGTTTTTGAAAAAAGCGAAAAATCGTTTCGAACTTGATTTGCCCGATGAAGACATCCTCAAAACTGCAAAGTTAGGAGCTTTCTTATCGAACTGGGTAAAAGAAAACGAACTCGACGCTATCTCATTCCAATGTTGGCCGGATATTGAGGAATATTATGGGATTAGTCCTTGTGGTTCTATGAGTTTATTGTCTGAGTTTTTGGTTCCTAGTGCTTGTGAGTCGGACTTTATGGGAGCTCTTTCGATGTATGCTCTTCAGTTGGCTTCCGGCAGTCCTTCTGGTCTGGTTGATTTAAATAATAATTATGGGGGGGAGGATGACAAGTTTTTGGCTTTTCATTGTAGTAATTTTGCTCCGAGTTTTTTCGAAGATGAGAAATGTAAGTTGGGTTATCATGAGATGCAAGAGGTTTACGGAGCTTGTGGTGGGAGGATAAAGTCAGGACCTGTCACATTCCTTCGTATTTCCACAGATGATCGAAAAGGAAAAATTAAGGCATACATTGCAGAAGGGGAATTTACCGACGATAAAATTGACACTTTTGGAGGTTATGGTGTTGCAAAGGTAGAGGATTTGGAATCGTTAATGAGTTTAATCGTAGAGGAAGGTTTTGAACACCATACCGCGATGGTTTTGAACCACGTAGGTGATGCGATAGAGGAGTCATTGAAAAAATACATGGATTGGAAAGTTTACCGCCACTCTTAGAAGAAATTTCTTAAGTAGTCTATTAATTGCCATATTGATAATATTGGTAAAAAGAGAAGAAAATCACCGGGTTGATTCTGTCTAGTTCGATATAGGATTTCTAAAAAAGAAAAAAGAAGGGGGAGTACTACCCTGGGTATCTCAAACTGTATAGGGGTTTATTATTTTCAGTTTTCTCTTTCCCTTAGTTTTCTTTTAAGATACTTTCCAGCATCCGTTTTCGGAATTTCTTCTATAAACTCTATCTCTCGAGGATACTTGTAAGCGGCGAGATTATCTTTCCCATATTCTTTAAGTTCGTCTTCATCTGCTTCCCCGTCAGGAACTATGAACGCTTTTATATTCTCGCCAGCCACTTCATCATCCACACCAATTACGGCTACATCATCAACATCCTGATGTTCGAAATAAACCTCTTCGATCTCCCTCGGAAACACAGAGTGTCCCTTGTAGGTAATCATATCTTTCTCCCGATCCACAGGATAAGTTAAACCCTCTTCATCAATCACCGCTACATCTCCAGTTCTCAACCATTTACGTCCTCCAGCATCGAAGAAAACATCATCCGATTTTTCCGGACGTTGCCAATATCCTTTCATCACTTGAGGTCCGGAAACTACGATTTCTCCTTCTTCTCCAGGTGGGAGGAATTCTGGCTCGTCTTTATTCACATCTATTACACCAGTTAGGGTGTTGGGATATGCTACTCCTACGGACAGGATTCCGTCTCTTCTTTTAGGTTCTTCTAGCGGCGGTGTTATGTGTGTTACGGGACAGGCTTCTGAGAGACCATAACCGTTACAAATAATGACATCGTGTACTTCTTTAAAGCGGTTATAGACTTCGTGTGGTAATGGTGCCGCTCCTGAAACGACCCATTCTAAACAACTCAGATCGTATTCTTCAAATTTTGGATGGGACGAAATCATTTTGAACATCGTGGGTACGCCCAAGAACATTTGACACTGGTATTTTTCGATTAATTTCATGGTTTTCTCAGCGTCGAAGTCAGAAACTAGTGTTGCAGAAGTACCAGCTATCAACGCAGTGTTGAGTTCACAGGTTTGTCCGAAAATATGATACCAAGGCAATAAAGAAACCGCTTTAAGATTGTCAACTCCCAATTCGTTGGCGACATAATCGTACCACTGAGAATTTTGAACCACATTAGAAAGCAAATTCTTATGGGTCAACATACATCCTTTCGGAAGACCAGTCGTTCCACCAGTGTACTGGAGCACTGCAATATCATCCGGTTCAATCTCCACATCCGGTCTTTCTGGTTTTGTATCCATGACCTTGTTCATCTCTTGAAAATCCCCTTCAATCTCCGTTCCATTCATTCCCGAAACAATCACCTCATTCAGATTTACATCATCCATAACTTCCGTTAATACAGGGTAGAAAGCTTCGTCCAAAACAATAGCATCCGCTTCCGAATCATTCAATTGATATTTCAACTCTCTGGACGAAAACAAAGGACTTATTCCAGTAACTTTACCTCCGGCCATCATTGAACCGTGGTACGCGGCGGCCCAGTCTGGAGAGTTTGTCATATAGATTGCTACTGTCGAACCTTTTTCAAGATCTAGTCCTTTCAAACCATTTGCGAATCTCAAAGCTCTATTTCTCAAATCGGAATAAGTGTATTCGTTTTCCTCAAAGATTATGGCGGTTCTGTCTTTGAATTCTTGCATTTTTTCTACGGCGAAATCTGTAAAACTTTGGTCGGGAATGTCTATTTCATGGCTGACTTCTTTAGGGTAGTGTTTTGTCCAAGGTTTCTTTTTTACGAATTCTGGGACTTCCACCATTCTTTACCTTTTTAGTAAACTAATTTTGGAGCTATTAAATCTTTAATTTTTCTAAAGCGTTTTAATGCTATAGTGAGGGTTTTATTGGTTTTTTCTGTTTTTCGTAAATGTATTAAGTTTACTTAGGATAGTTTTTGATGGAGGTTATGAAATTGAAGTTTCCAACAATAATAGTAAATCTAAAAGCCTATCCTCAAGCATTAGGTGAAGACTCGGTAAAAGTTTCAAAAGATATGGTTGAAGCCGGAGAAGAAAAGGAAATTGGCGTTGGCGTATCTCCTCAATATGCTAGCTTGTATAGAGTCACTAGCAAAGTCGAAGTCCCAGTATTTGCACAACACGTAGATCCGATAGAGCCAGGGAGAGGGACAGGAGCTTTACTTCCGGAAGCAGCTGAAAAGGCCGGAGTAGTTGGGTCTTTAGTGAATCATTCCGAGAAACAACTAGAGATGGAAACGATTCAAAAAATCGTAAACAGACTTGACGAAACAGGACTCACCAGTATAGTTTGTGCTGAAGACGTAGAAACGGCAGGAAAAGTAGCAGAATTTAGCCCAGACATAGTCGCGGTGGAACCGCCTGAATTAATAGGGTCGGGACGATCTGTATCGCAAGTTAAGCCAGATGTTATTGAAGAGACAGTTGAAGAAGTACATGGTGTAAATTCTGACGTTGATGTCTTGTGTGGTGCTGGAGTATCTACTGCGGAAGATGTTAAGATAGCTCTGGAACTTGGTGCGAAAGGAATACTTATCGCGTCTGCTGTTGTTAAAGCGGATGATCCGAAGGAAAAAATGCTTGAGCTCGCTGAAGGTGCATTAGAAGCGGAATAGATAAGCAATATTTTGAGGTATCTGAACGGAAAGTTTTTTTGAAATCCTCACTCTTTTTTAACTCTAGAGATGAATATTCACATCCGAAAAGTAGACTCCTCTAGAAAGTGAAGAAACTTCTAAAAAACAAAAAGGGACCAATACAAACGAGCCTCGGTAGCTCAGCTGGTTAGAGCGGTCGCCTTGTAAGC
>CAZSNS010000085.1:0-5859 GCA_964608515.1 Hadarchaeota archaeon (SeqCode) | reverse complement strand
TTGCTCAGTTTGCCGTCTTGGGTCACCAATGGTATGTCCTTTTCCACCGCTCCCGTTATATAGGAGGAGTCGTAGTAGGTGATTTCCTCTTTTAGAGCTATCTCCATAACTTTCTCCGAGTCCAAATCTTTGACGGGAATCACTTCGACCTCTTTTCGTAGTCCGTTTAGAATATTCGCTGCATCTTCCGCGTCTTCCTCGGTGATTCTGTCTTGGAGTGTTGCAGCCTTCCAGAACGAGTTGCCTGCCTCATAAAAAGTCAGGTCCAGAAGGTTGTTGTCAAAAATTCGGTCCACTCCACTATTTTCGTTCTCAAGGATAAACTTTACTACCGCACTTGCGTCAAGCAGTTTTGCCAAATTAGTGCTCCTCCCTAGTTTCTCTAATCAACCGGGTCATATGCTCGGAGTCGATTTTTCCCCTGAGCCTTGATCTTAGATCTTCCGCCTTTTCCCGCAACTTTTTCCTCCTCCGCTTTTTCAACTTCTCTTCAAGCGAGTTTCTCACGGCTTTGCTTATGTTTATCCCTTCCTCCTCAAGCTCCTTTTTTAGACGCTCCGGTATCTTGGCGGATATTGTACTCTTGGACATACATATTAATATTACAATAAAGTATTACTAAAAGGTTTTCCCAGTTCCGGAACAAACCCGTCCAAAAACTCCCCTTCTAACTCTTCTAAAAATAATAATAAAGATAAAAGAGAACTCAAATCAAAAACAATTGAAAACAAACAAGAGCGGCCGTGGTCCAGCGGCAAGACTCTGGCTTCCCGAGCCAGCGACGCGGGTTCAAATCCCGCCGGCCGCATCCTCTTTGCTGTTTTGAATCTAATTTAATCGGGAGGTGATTTTGTTTCTTATCTGTTCGAAGTTTTCTTTTTCTGTGATTTTTTTACATTTTAAAACGAATTCTTTCACTCTGTCTGTGTCTTTGAGTTTTGTTTCTTCGGTCACGTGGTACTGTGCGTTTTCTCTTTTCTTTTTTAGTTCCTTAATGAATTCTATTTCCTCGTCCGAGAACGGGAAGAAATTCATTAACTCTATGGTGCAGTCATGTATCTCACACTTGATCCCAGATCTCTGGAGTAAGGAGTAGAGGGCTTGGTAACATGAGTAGTACGCACCGACTATCTTCCAGTCCTCTGATGGAGCTCCTTCCATCATCTTGATAGAGTCTTCACTCTTCTCCATATACTTCTTTGCAAGGTTTTCGTTCGGCTTAACTATTTCTATACCTCTTTTTTTCTGCTTGCACCAGTCGAGTTTACCCATATTTAAACCTCCAATTCGTTATTTCTTCGAAACCTCTACAAATTACGTGATTTTCAAGTATCTCTTTCATGTATGGTTCTTGGGATTGCATACCTTCTTTAAATTCTTCACTTTTAATGAACATGAAGTGTATATCTCTCGAATACTTATCCTCTATTTCTTTGACTTTATCCTCTCTACTGGATTGTATTAGAAGAATGTCAAGATCGCTATCGTTTCCCCAATCATCCTTGGCGAAAGATCCGTAAATAATCACATAACCTTTAGTTCGATTTAAAATATCACTTACAATCTCTTTTACTTCGAAACTGGAGGAGAGAAGGTCGTAAAATTTTTCCAACTCCGTTGCGACGAGGAGTTTTCTAGCCAATACGTTTTCCCTGTTCAGTTCAAACTCCTTTGTTCTTCCCTTTTCGATACTTTTCAACAAGCCTTCCTCTTCCATTGTGTTCAGACGGTTCTGCACGGTTTTCTGGTTCATCTCAAGTTTTCTAGCTAGCTGTCTCCCGTAAACTCTCCTTTCCAAATCTTCGGTAAAGGGGTAGAAAACCTCAAGAAAATTGAATATTTTTTTACTCATATGAGTAAATATTTACTCAAAGTTATTTAAAACTTAGTCTAACACTTTTTAAATCACACCGAAACACCGACTTCACAAACCAACGATAGAGGTACAAAGTTTCCAAATGCGTAGGTTTGGGTGTGTTTTTTAGACGTAGAATGCTAGTCGTCCTTTATTGCTGATGACTCCTACTTGATTTCTGTCTAGTTCTATCATATCTTTTTCACATGTTTGGACGCAAGCTCCGCAATAAATACAGATGTCCTCGTCGACTTTTGGTGAATTTCCTTCTTTTTCTATAGCTTCGACGGGGCAAATTTCTATGCAAGAGGTGCATTCTGGTTCGCATTTTTCCTCAATCGATATCTCCCCTTCAAACGGTTTTGAGATTTCTATCCCTTGGGCGGGACAGCTGATCTCGCAACGTCCGCAATAGACGCATTCATTCTCGTCCACGCTAACTAGACCTTCAACCTTAAGTTGACAGGAATCTTCGATTTGATCAGCCTCGCTGATAGACAAGAGAAAATCAAACCGATCCATCTCCACAGCATTCTGAGGACAAACCTCTTCACAAACTCTGCAACGTACGCAAGAACCCCCATCAATTTCGACTCTTTCTATATCTTTGTTAATCACTATACTGTCGGTCGGGCAAGAGTCCTCACAAAGTCCACAAAGGCTGCACTCGCTCGCTGTAACGTGTATTTTACCTTTAACTTGGATTGCGTCCTGAAAACAAGACTCCATACAAAGCCCGCAAGAAACACAATCATCTTCCTGAATTTTAATTCCCAAACGCTCTTTTAAAGCCTCTGCGTTTTTGCTTTCTATTTGGAGTTTCTCCCCTTCAGAGGTAAGCTCCAAAGCGTCAAATGGGCAATTGATGGCGCACCAGCCACAGGCTGAGCATTGGTCTGATTCTATCGTTATCTCAAACTTTGAAGAGCCCCCGTCAGACAGATTTAGTTCAAGTACGTCAAGTAGCTCTTCACAAACATCAGTACATACACCACAACCTATGCAATCTTCGGGTGTGAAAAATATCGATTTTTCGTTTTTTTCCAGAAGTTTTTGACTGCTTGACATTATGACCACATCACAATCCGATTTTTTACTTAACTCTTATTTTATAAATTTTTCTTTAACAATTTGTTAAAATATTTAAAAGTGGTTATTATTTACCCATACTCCTCAAAAACACTAGTAAGAAACTTCCAAGTATCCTCACCTTTTATACTACAGTCTAACCATCTTAGAACAAGGTAAAATGGAACCACTAAAAACAAAAGAAAAAGGATCAGTTCCTGCCAGTATTATCGCCTTTGTAGCAATCATAGCAGTTTCTATAGGCTCTATCTACGCATATTCAGAATTCATTAAAGGAGGTCCAAATGGAACTACTCCCGAACCCACTGGGGAATTTGAAACCTATAAAAACGAGGATTATAGTTTCTCCTTAGAATACCCAGCTGATTGGATTTTAAAAGAAAACACAATTGAAGAAAACACCCTCACAGGAAAAACCACCACAATAAAACAGGTGACAATTACCCCTACCGAAATCCCAGAAAACCAAAATATGCAAGGACCAGAAGCTTATATTTCAGCGGTCGTAGGAAAATTCAACCTGAATCTTGAAAATACCAAACAACAACTCAACCAAATAAGAACGATGATCGAGAGTCAGTTCGGGCAAAGCGACAATACTCAATTTGAAGCCCCAGAGTTTGAAGGGCCGAAAGATATCGAAAGAAATGGAATTTCAGGGCTATCTTTTACTTCGATTGATCCACAAGGTATTTTAAGACAAATGGGTCTTCCACCTGGATATAGCAAGATTCTGTTTTTCAAAGGAGACAATTTTGTATACCAAATGCAGACCCAAGCTCAAATGGGTGTTTATGAAAACTTAAAACCAAATCTTGATTATGCAGCGGACTCATTTACTCCAGAAAATTAAAATCTCAATACCTTTCTCCCGAAGATAATCTTATTAATTCTAATCCCCCTTACAAAAGATTTGCTCGTATCTAGATGACGTGTATTGCCGAAGCTTTGAAAGTTATGAACACTTTAGACCCGATTTCCAGATTCATTTCTGATTTCGAACGTTTTGTAATCACGACCACGAACTCTTTACCAACGTCAACTTTAACCTGAAATGTATTTTCCAATTCTATTATCTCAACAATTTCACCTTCAAACTCATTTCTACCGCTAGACTTAATCGAACCTTTAGAAAGAAGGATTTCATCTGGCCTTATGCAGACTGTTACGTTTCCTTTTTTGCCTGATACCGCTTCTAATTCGATATTTTTTCCGATATCGATTTTAGCTATTCCATCTTCGGTTCTTGATTCGCCCTTGAAAATATTTTCTGTGCCGACAAATCCTGCCACGAATTCTGATTTTGGTTCTCTCAGAACTTCGTTCGGGGTTCCGATTTGGACAATCTCTCCTTCTCTCATAACCCCAATCCTATCGCCAAGCCAGGAAGCTTCTTCCCTATTGTGGGTGACATGTAGAGTAGTGATTTCTGCATTTCGATGTATTCTCTTCAATTCTTTCCTCATTTCTTCTTGAGAAGGCATATCTAAAGCACTTATAGGCTCATCCAAAAGAAGAACATCCGGATCCATAATGAGACCTCTAGCAAGCGCTGTTTTTTGTTGCTCTCCACCACTCAAAGTATCAGGATATCTATCAGTCAAGTGACGAATTCCAAGTAATTCTATAACACGTTCAGTTTCTTCCTCAACCCGATCTTCAGGAAAATTATTGACCTGAGGGCCAAACTTAATATTTTCTTCCACGGTTAGGTGAGGAAATAAGGAATAATCTTGATAGACGAAACCAACATCCCTATCTTCCGGTCTTTGATGGGTTACATCTTTCCCGCCGACGAAAACCTTACCTTCATCTGGTTCATAAAAACCGGCTAAAATTTCCAAAAGAAGCGTTTTACCAGCGCCGGTCGGTCCTAAAATGACGAAGTATTCCTCGTCTTTTATTTCTAAGTCTATGTTTTTGAGTGAAAATTCTGGCCAGTTTCTTGAAAGGTTTTTAATATTTATCAAATAATCTCCCTCGAATGTGTCTCAATATTATGAAGGTAGGTAGCAGTATTGAAAGGAGAACTACTGCGATAGACATCGCCTTAACCAGTCCTTGACTCATAAATCTAGTCCATAATAATGCGGGAGCGATAGTAGGATAAAACCCTACAAAGAGGACGACCGCTGAGAATTCACTGATTGATCTCGCCCAACTCATAACCGCTCCGTTGAAAATATGAGGAATTGCTAAAGGAAAATCTATTCTCTTGAAAGTTTCCCATTTTGAAGCCCCTAAACTTCTAGCGACCCTGTCTAATCTTGGATCAATACTCTGAAACCCTTCTTTTGCAGAGTTTATCATATAGGGTGCCGAAATGAAAGTCATAGCTATAACTATTCCTAACATTCTCCGCTCAAATTGGAAGTAAGGTTCCGCCATACCACCAATAATCCCACCCGATCCAAAAACAGTTAAAAGAGCTATCCCCGCAACGGTATGAGGAATGGCCATAGGTAAATCTATCAAACCTTCAATTATCCCCTTACCCCGAAACTCATCTTTTGCGATTAAATAAGCTAGCGGAACGCCGAATATGAATGCGACGACGACAGAGAGGAAGGCTCCTAGAAGACTAACACCCACCGCATTTAATGTTGAAGGTTCGTAAAGCGTGGTAATAAATTCCTGAAAATGAAGAATAAATTGCTCTCCAAAAATGTTCAAAATCGGGATTATAAGAAGAAAAAGAATAAAGCCGCCTAAAAGCATGAAGGCGGCTGTCATCTTATCTGTTTTCATGCTTGTTACCTTCCTTTATTCTTGAACCACAATTTCTTGAAGCTCCTCGGGTAAAGCTTCCTTATTGTTTGTTCTGGGAGGGGATATGGGTGGTTGTCCCATGTTCTCAAAAACTTCCTTACCCTTTTCGCTGAACAAAAATTCCAAGAAATCAATTGCGGCTTCTT
>CAZSNS010000084.1:0-5922 GCA_964608515.1 Hadarchaeota archaeon (SeqCode) | reverse complement strand
CCTTCGTAAAAATCTCTCAAAATAGTATAAACTGAAAATTCCATTGAACTGGATAAAGCACCCATCTTCCTATAAGAGTTCAGCCTCGATTCATTATCTACCCTTGATGGAGAGAGGTGTGGAGTTTCTTTGAAATATAAATCATCTTTGACATGTCCAATTCCAGTCCAAAGCTTTTCCCCTAAATCATAACCAAACTCTTCCGCAACCCCAACCATCATCGGGATCAATTCAGGATTAGCAATAGAAGGATATTCTGATCCCACAACAGATTCAGTAGTACCCTCGTCCCTAATAGACCCAGTACTAACCACAATATCCCCAGCATCCACATACGATTGAAGCGACCCTGCAGTTCCCAATCTAAGCAAAGTCAAAGGCCCTTCCGCAGCCTCAATAGCTTCTGGAACAATAATAGCTGCACTGGCTGGACCCATACCTGTAGGAAAAGCGGATATGGGAATATTTTTGTAATTACCATGTACTATAGTCATGCCACGGTCGCCTTCTTGGGTTTCGACATTGTCTAGATAATTAGCTATTTTCTTAATGCGGCCTGGTGAGCCGGCTGATAGAAGGTTGGGGTTAAGATGGTCAGTTTCGAGGTGGTATTCTTTTCCGTTTTTTGTTTTGAAGGTGATTGAAGTCATTTCATTTCTATTTGTAGTTTAATGGGATTAAAAAATATCTAAAATTGACAGGTTAGGATTTTTGTTCATACTTATCCAAATTTTTGCAAGGGATGCTTCGCTTTGGATTTATTTTTAGAAGATAGGGTTTGGAATAGGATTGAGAGGATTTCAAAGGATAGCTTTCCAGAAGAGGCTTGCGGTTTATTGGTTGGAAAATGGTTAGATGTGAGGGTGGTGATTGAAGAGTTGCGGGAGGCGGAGAATACTTTTGGTTCTTCTAAGGCTTTTAAAATAGATCCTGAACTTGTAATTTCAGTATTGGGGGATTTAGAGAATAAAGACGAGGAATTAGTGGGTTTCTTTCATTCCCATCCAAATATGTCTCCATATATCAGCTCTAGAGACAAAAAATTCATGAAATTATGGCTAGATAAGATCTGGATAATAGCAGGAACCAATTCAAATGGTAAAGCGAGAGAAGTTAAAGGATACAGAAGTATCGGAGACGAAATAAAAGAACTAAAGATCAATCGAGATCAATCGACAAATTCTCATTAGCTAAATACAGATTAGGAGGTTCAAACTCGGTGGAAAAAACATGAATATCAACCCCATTATTTTTGGCCTTCGCTAAGAGTTTTGCGAACTTGGGATCAACTTCTTTGAAAGGTTTAAATTTTTCAGCGTCTTTTCTCTGCACTGCGAAAACTATATGATTATCATATTTTTCTCCTTCAAGTTTTGTCAATGTTTTCAGGTGTCTTCTCCCTCTCTTGGTCGGTCTGTCAGGAAATTTTGCGACACCATTTTCTACATGAGTACACGATTTTACTTCTACAAACCCTTTTTTCTCATTTTTCGGATTTTTTAGAAGGAAATCAGCTCTACCCTCGTCTGGTAGGGGAGGTTCATGAGAAATAAGAGAATATTTTTGAAATTTTTCGATCATTTCTTTCTCCAAAATTTTGGAAAATACTAAATTAGCAAATACGGATTTGACCGTGACAAAAATATCATCTACTTGTATAGCAAATGCATCATATCGGGTCTTTCTATTTTCTCCTTCCGCTTTTCTGCAAAGAACAGTTCTTTTAGGAGCTAGAACTGTGCTCAGAGCCCCAGGATTTGCCAGATAAACTTTTTCTTCTCTATCGTCAAACTCTACGTTAAGAATGAATCGGTTTTCCCTCTCGATAATTCTTCCTTTTTTCAAAGGGTCTGGAATCTTTAGGATTTTTTCTTTCATTTTAGTCATTTTTAGAAAACATTAGTCAAGATATTTTCTCAATTTTTCTTCAAGATTTTCTTGCGGAACCAAACCTATTGTTTTGTCGATTGGATTCCCGTCTTTCATGAAAAGTAAAGTCGGAATGCTTGAAACACTATACTTTTTTGGTATCATAGGATTCTCGTCGATGTTCAATTTTCCGAAAACTACTTCTTCGGAATATTTCTTAGCTAACCTCTCGATTAAAGGTTTCATTGGCTTACAAGCGGAGCACCATTCAGCGAAAAAGTCTATCACGACTAACGGGTATTTATCTATTATTTTCTCAAAATTGGAGTCTGTAACCTTCAAAGGACTTTCAGGATAATTTGATTTCCCGTTACCTTCAATTATCTCTTCCATTTTTTCTTTTTTGAGCCGTTCAAGCTCTTCGTCTTCCCCCATGTTCTATCCTTCCTTTACCAGTTCCTTTCTTTCAGACAACTGTTTGAACACTACTTCCCTCATCAGGTTACAGGCCTTGACCACTTCTGGATAGGCTACTTTGTAGTATACGTTAGATCCTTCTCTGCGGTCTTTTACTAGATTTCTTTTTCTTAGTTCTGAGAGGTGTTGTGATAGGTTTGCTTGTCTGACTCCTACTTTGGATACTAGATCACTTACTGTTTTCTCTCCGTCTTTCAGTTCTTCTAGGATTTTCAGCCTTGTTGGGTTGGATAACATTTGGCATAGGTCGGCGTGGATTTTGTATATTTCTTCTTTGTTGTTTTCTTCCGTCATTGTATCTTATTCAAATATTCGAATATTCTTATTTATTCTTTTTGGTAAGGTAAGATTACACTTATTTAGCCACTTATATTAGATTCTGATGGAGTTTTGAATGAAAGAATATGATGTAATTGTCGTGGGTTCGGGTTCGGGGATGAATATTGCATCAAGATCTCTAGAAGACGAACTAGAAGTAGCAGTACTGGATAAAGATCCTCCAGGTGGAACTTGTTTAAATCGTGGCTGTATCCCTTCAAAAGTTATGATTTATCCAGCTGATGTAATCCAGGACGCTAAACACGCAGAAAAACTCGGAGTAAATTTTTCGGAACCGGAAATAGATTTTAAAAAAATAATGGAAAGAACTCGAAAAATCTACTTGGCGGACAGAGAACAAATGAAAAATAGCATGGAAGAAACCCCAAATCTAGACTTTTATAACGACATTGGAAAATTCACTTCAGATTACACTATGGAAGTAGCAGGCGAAAAGATCAAAGGAGATAAAATATTTCTCTTCTCCGGCTCCAGACCTCTCATACCACCAATTGACGGACTTGATGAGATCGAGTACTTAACTAATAGAAATATTTTTGACATAAATGAGAAGCCGGAAAGTCTAATCATCATTGGCGGGGGTTATATAGCCGTTGAGTTCGCTCATTTCTTTTCAGCGGTGGGAACAGAAGTTAAGATTATAGAACAATTGGATCGGCTGATGTATAGACAAGATCCTGAAATTTCTGCCCTCTTGGAAGAAAAATTATCAGAAAGGATGGATATTCTAACAAATCACGAAGTCACCGAAGTGGGTGAAAATGATGACGAAAAATACGTAATTGCGAAAAAAACTGAAGATGGTGAAGAGGTTGAGATAAATGGAGAGTCTATTCTTGTAGCTACTGGTCGAAGGTCAAATGCTGATTTATTAGAGGTTGAAAATACTGGTGTTGAAACGAATGAAAAGGGTTGGATAATAACTAACGAGAATTTAGAAACTACAAAAGAAAATATTTGGGCAGGGGGAGACGCTACGGGCAAATATATGTTTAAACATGTAGCAAATTATGAAGCTTCTATCGTTTGGCATAATGCTTTCTCCGACCATCAAATGAAAGTTGACTACCATGCGATTCCTTCAGCAGTTTTTACGAGACCTCAAATCGCTTCAGTAGGTCTAACTGTGGAGGATGCCAAAGAAGAATATGATGAAGTATTGGTGGGGAAATCAGAATATCAAGATACGGCAAAAGGATATGCTATAGGAGAAGAAGATGGATTTTGCAAACTCATAATTAATCCCGAAGAAGGAAAAATCTTGGGTGCTCAAATAGTCGGACCATATGCGCCTATCTTAATTCAGGAAATCATTAATCTGATGTATGCTGAGGATAGCTCAGTGGAACCATTGTATGATGCTTTACACATTCATCCCGCCTTGTCGGAAGTTGTGTCATGGGCTTTGGGTAATTTGGAAAAAGTATAGGTTTTAGATGACTCTATCGAATTTCAAAGCGTTTGTGGGGCATTCTTTTTTGCATCTTAGACAATGGGCACAATCATTTGGAGAAGAAACAACTGGTTCATCATCTAATGAAATTAGGACATTCTTATTGCAAGCTTTTACACACAGTTGACAACCTGCACAATTATCATAATTTATTTCTATTTCCATTTCTAATCCCCTCAACCAATTTCAACATTTTTAATATCTGGAACTTTATCCACCAAAATATCTCTTAACATGAGTTTGGCACCATCTCGACTCAACGATTTCGACTTCTGACTCGGAGGGTTTCTACGTCCCATACTACAACTCTTACCAGAATTTCCCGCCCTGCCTCCTGAAAGTTTTATTTTGATCGATCCGTTTTCAGAAACTTCTATCAAATCTACGTCAAAATCGAACTCTTCTAACTCTGGCCTAATGTCGGCTAGGGCTTTTTCGACTTCTTTAAAATCCATTCTTGTACCTCCTTTATTGTTTTAATAAAATAGTTGGAGAAAGGGGAAGGAAGTTATTCGATAAATTCTTTTATTTTTTCTTCCAGGTCTTCTTCGGAACGGGCTCCTATTTCTCTGTCTTTTAGTTCTCCTTCTTTGAAGAATAGAATTGCTGGTATACTTGATACTTGGTATTCTGATGCTGCGTCTCTTTCTTCCTCTACGTTTACTTTTCCGAAGAACACTTTATCGCCTAGTTTTTCGGCAAGTGATTCTATTATAGGTTCCATAGTTTTGCATGGAGCGCACCACTCTGCCCAAAAGTCGGCGATTACCACTGAGTTTTCTTCTTTTGCTGATTCTAATTCTTCCCCTGTCAGGTCGACTGGTTCATTTGGTGACATTTTTTTCTCACCTCTTTATTTTTATCTGCAAGCGGTACATCCTCCACCTATACTTCCACCGGAGCTTGTTCTGTCGCAAACCTTTTTTCCTTGGTCTTTGACTTCTTTCCAGCAATCTCTGCAAACCATTATTTTTCCTTTTTCTTGGTGGTTTACTTGTATTCGGCTTCCTTCAGTTCCGCAAAGTTCGCATTTTCCCATATTTTGACACCTCATTCATATATTCAAATATTCGAATAAACTTATATAGGTTATGTTTTTCAATAAAAAATCCCCCAACATATCTCTCAGGACCCCCCGCACAAACTCGAATATAGAAATAATAATTTTCAACTTCATACTCAACTTTCGCCAATAGTTCTTCAGAATCTACTTCAACATAACAAAACTGATCTTTCACTATTTTGAACCCCCCCCAAATAATAGTAGAATAATGACTCACTAAAACTTACCGAAGCTAAAAAGATTATAACTTGGGATAATTTATGGAGAATAGATAATTAATTTTGAGCTATCTTTTGCATTTCTTCTAAAATTTTCTGATGCTTTTCACAAAACTCAGGACTAGAGAGTTGGGCTTTTAAGATATTCTTTTGCAAATGTGGGTTATACAATCTACAATCCTTCTTATTGCAAAAGGGTCCGGAAGAAAGGTGATAGAAGACAGCCTGCATGGCGTAACCCTTCATGATCTCATTAAGATGATCATCATCGTAAAAGACGAATTCGTCTCTCTGCTCATCCATCTTGTTCTTTACAATTATTTTTGTAGAACCGGTTTCATCTTCTGTTTTCTCCAGCCAATAGAACCCTTTAGGTCTTGCAGGCGCATCCACTATTCCTGTCGTGGAGATTATTGAGGGAAATCCGTAAACACTAACTCTTGCATGGTATCTTTCCGTCGCCGGTTTCCAAGTAGCAAAGAACCTATTTGTAAAAATTATAT
>CAZSNS010000083.1:5052-6125 GCA_964608515.1 Hadarchaeota archaeon (SeqCode) | reverse complement strand
GCCGGATCATTTTAGTGAAGGGATTTATTTGACTCTCGGAAATGAAGAACTTCCTAAGGTTATTGAAGAGTTGAGAGAGAAGAATGTTGATTTGATAATTGTTCTTTCGCATCTAGGATATCCGCAAGAAGTAAAACTGGCTAAAGAGGTGGATGGAGTTGATGTTCTTGTCAGCGGTCATACTCACGACAGACTTTACGAACCTTCAGAGGTTAATGATACTATCATAATGCAATCAGGATGTCACGGGTCTTTCTTGGGACGGTTGGATTTGAATATTGAAGGGAAGAATATGGAGGATTACGAACACAAACTTGTTGTAATTGGCGAATCAATTAAGCCAGATGACAAAGTTCAAGATATGGTTTCCGAAACTTTAGATTCACATACAGACATGCTTAACGAGGTGGTTGGTGAGACGGAGATAGGTTTGTCTAGAGATAGAGTGTTGGAAACTACTATGGATAATTTACTTCTAAAAGCACTTTCTGACGTTAGCGGAGCGGAAACGGCTTTTTCTAATGGTTGGCGTTATGGATCCCCAATACCCCCTGGCGAGATAACCATGCAGGATTTGTGGAACATGATACCTACGAACCCGCCAGTGTCAGTTTGTGAGATTAGCGGGAAAGAACTCAGGACCATGATTGAAGAAAACTTGGAGAACACATTTGCAAGAGATCCATACGACCAGAAGGGCGGATACGTCAAAAGATGTTATGGGATAAACGTGTATTTCAAGATGGAAAATGCTGACGAATTGAGAATTCAGGAATTCTTCGTGGGAGATGAGAGGGTAGATGAGGGAAAAACTTACACTGCCAGTTTTGTCACGACGCAGGGCATACCTTCTGAATATGGTGATAATAGGAAAGATTTAGACATCGATGCGATACAAGCTTTGAAGGTTTATATCGAGAAAAACAGTCCAGTTAGACCTGAGATGGTAGGAACATTTACTCCTATTTGAGAAAAATTTCTAGAAAAAAATTTTGCGGGAGATATATGTCGATGTTTTGGCTAAAAATGGTGGTTTTGCTCTACGCTGTATTTTTGAGCACTTTGCATTTTTT
>CAZSNS010000083.1:0-5042 GCA_964608515.1 Hadarchaeota archaeon (SeqCode) | reverse complement strand
AAGACTCTCTTCTTTACGTCGTTTCCATGATATTCTTTTGAGTTACGGAGCTGGTTCGCTACTGGCAATTATCTTCCTGATACTATTTCCAGAAGCTGTACACGGTACTTCAACCGTTGTCGTTTACCCCCTGATCTTGTTCGGATACGTCGTGTTCCTCCTCTCAGAAAAATACCTATATCAACACGTTAAGGAACCAGAGGTATTAGAAGAAGAACTCCACCATCTTCACGCCGCCGGATTTTTCGTAGATCACTTCATCAAAGGATTCATTCTAATTACAATAGTAGAACTCGAACCATTTTTAGGATTTCTAACCGCAATACCATTCTTCATACACACCCTATCATCCTCCATCGCCCTCAGACAAATCCACAAAATCTCGGAGAGAATGCTAGACAAAATATTGCTATCCAGCGCACCAGTGATCGGCACCCTAACTGGAATCTTCATCGAAATAAGTCCAAACATGGAAAGATACCTACTGGCCTTTGTTTCGGGCCTTATGTTGTTCATGGTGAGCAGGGATATACTGCCAAAGAAACGGGAGGGAAGGCCTTTGTATTTCCTACTCGGTGTATTTGGCATCTTTATCATCTGGTTTGGTTTGGAATATTTTGCTACATGATTTATCAAGTCGGCAGAAACGGACATTATTACGTATACTTATTGAATTTTTATCTAGAGGTGATATGATGGATTTGATTCTAGATGTGAAGACGAGAGAGGAATATTATTTGAACCATATAGAGGGGGCGTTAAACATTCCGGTTTGGGATTTAGGATTTTACCTGGACTTTCTTGAAGATAAAGAAGTGAAGGTCTATTGTGGTCCTAGAGGTAAAAGGTCGGAGATGGCTGTAGATTTTCTCCAAGAGAATGGAGTGGAAGCTTCAGAGATTCCACCTTCCGAACTTGATGATTATGAAATGGTTGGAGAACCTATGATATGCGCTATTAATTATCTTTCCGTCAAACCTGGACATGAAGAAGAATTCGAGGAAAAAGTAGAAGCTCTCTGCACTAAAACAATGGATAAAGAAGGGTTTATAGGTACAAAAGTTTTCAGAGCGACAGATATTTCCTACGGAGGAGCAATGCTCGCCGGAGAATACAGAGAGATAGAAATAAAACCCACAAAGTACGTGATGTTAACATATTGGAGCAGCCGAGAAGATCATGAAAATTTTCACGACTTACCCGAAATCATGGAAGAATTTCAAGAACTTATGGAACATATCGCAATAACTCCGTACGAAGAATTCGCCGAAATTATTCATTAAAAAATCGTGAAGACTGAGAAGAATAGCAAAAACACTACCAATATAAAAAAGATGACCGTCCAAGGATCCACACTAAGAATTTCAGGGATCGTGACCGGACCGTAATCACTTTCCATAAGAGAATCTTTCACAGAAGGATAGATTAGTGAAAAAAGTTCGGTACCTATAAGCATCCCTATAGCCCCGAAAAACGCATGGACAGACCCGGTCCCGATAGCTCCAGCTGCGGTCCCAGGACAATAACCTAGGAGGGCAAACCCAACACCAAAAATCAAACCTCCAATAACTATACCTTTCAAATAGAACGGTTTTGGACTCAGTTGGATTAAATCGAATCTCTTCAATAGATAGAGACCAACCATTCCAGTCACAACCGCTGTGAGCATAATTTGGATAACGGTGTAGTCTCTAAGAAGCAATTGGTTCAAAATAACATTATAATTAGTCACCCCTCCTCTCTGCAGCAAAAATCCGAAAAGTACACCGATAAAAAATCCGATTAAAAGCTGGACTTTTTTGCGACTATGCAACTTATTAAACAAGTCATACCCCTCCAATAAAATCAAACAAAAACAGAGCAGTCGCTATCCCTCCGACAAAAAAGAAGGAAAATGCAACCCAACTACTCACAGCCAACTGCGAAGAACCGCTAATCCCATGACCACTAGTACAACCCCCAGCCAAACGAGCACCAAAACCTATCAAAATACCTCCTAACAAAGCGACAATCAACCTCAAAATTATCGACCCTCCAAAAGCATTAAACCAAATAACAGGAACAAACTCCAAACCAAACTGGCCAGACAAAATAGCAGATAAGAAAGAACCGACTATTACACCAAGAACAAGCATCCACTCCCAATCTATCTCAGGAATGAACTTCAAAAAATATTCCCTATTTCCAACCTTTTCTCCCCTGAAAAAACTCTCTATAATACCACCAGTTCTAGCATAGGCCGTGGAACACCCGATAGCTCTGTCAGAGAGTAAAAACCCTAACCAAATCAGGATCCCGATTCCTATCCCCACCAACCATGGCGACCATCTAGCTAGAAAAAACCAACTCATCATCTTATTTTACAATTTTTACGTATAAGAAAGTTGAAATCAAATAACAGCTTAGCGAATAACACAGATTTAGGAAAGAATCCATCAATATTTTATTCTAAAAATAAAAGAAAAATTAACCACCGATTCAAAAAAGAATCCCTTGAACAATTTGTTGAGAAGGTCGGTAAGTACCACTGACGAAAATTAAAAAATAAAGCAAGAAGGCTACATAATGAAAATACTACATGTAGACGACGAACCAAAAGTTCTAGAACAGGCCAAAATTTTTCTCGAAAAAAATATTGAAGAACTCAAAGTGGAAACTGCTACTTCCACTGGAAAGGCTTTGAAAGTATTGGAGGATAATGATTTCGATGCTTTGGTTTCTGATTATCAGATGCCTGAAATGGATGGGCTTGAGTTCTTAGAGATAGTTAGAGAGGAGATCAACAGTGATATTCCCTTCATTATCTTCACCGGCAAGGGTAGGGAGGAAGTCGCTATGGAAGCCCTGAATCGGGGCGCTGATCGATATTTGCAAAAGAGAGGTAGTCCGAAGACACAATATGGAGTTTTGGCTGATGCAATAGTTCAAGAGATTGAGCGTTGGAATTTAGAAAAGAAAATGGAAAAAGCCCTAAGGAAGAGAGCTGAGGTGGAACGTAGGATTTCGGAGATTTCCTCTAGGTATGCTGGTGATTTTGATTTTGATGAAATAACTAATGAAACGCTTGCTGATATTGGACAATTGGTAGGGGCGAGCAGAGCATATCTTTTCTTGTTTCGTGAAGATGGGGAAAGGATGGATAACACTCACGAATGGTGTGAGGAAGGTGTGTCTTCCCAGATGGATAACCTCCAAGGATTATCGATTAAGAAGTTTCCTTGGTGGATGGAGAAGTTGAAAAGTGATGAGATTATACATGTTAGGAATGTTTCTAATCTTCCTGATGAAGCAGAGAACGAAAAGGAAATCTTGGAAATTCAAAATATTAAATCAGTCTTGGCATTGCCGGTTTTCCAAAACGATGAACTTGTAGGATTTATTGGTTTCGATAATGTTGAAAAGGTGGGGGAATGGAGTGATGAAGCTATATTTGCTCTTCGAATTATCTCTAAAGACATTGGACTTTCTCTTGAACAGAAAGAGGTGTGGAGGGCTTTACAGGAGAGTGAGAAGAAGTATCGAATATTGTCCGAAGGTTCTTCAAACGGGATTTATCTTTTCCAGAATGGAGGGTTCAAATACGTTAATCAAGGCTTGGTAGAAATGTCAGGTTATTCTCGAGAAGAGTTAAAGAATATGAACGTTCTTGATTTAGTTCAGCTTGACGATAGAGTAGATATCATGAGATGGACAAGTCAAGCTTTAGAAGGGGACACTTCGAGTCTTCCGGAGAAACATGAAGTTAAAGTTTTTCGAAAAGATGGTGATTCTTTATGGGTCCGAATAAAACCATCCCTTGTTGAATTTGAAGGGGAGCCCGCTATTGTAGGTAATGTGTCAGATATCTCCGATCGGAAGGGGGTTGAGAAAAAACTTAGACGGAATAAGGAACGTCTTGAAAAAATTTTTGAATCCGCTGAGGAGGGGATAATTATAATTGATTTTGAAGGGATGGTTACAGAAGCAAATGGAGCTGCAGCCGAGATGATTGGATATGAGGATAGTGAAGAGTTGGTCGGGAAAAACGGGTTTGAATTTGTTCATCCTGAGGACCGCGAAAAGGCTGTTGAACTTTCTATGAAAGCGTTTGAGGAAGAAAAGGTGTACAGTGGCAGGGAATATAGAATTTTGACAGAGGATGGAGAAGTGATTCATACTAGGACTGGTTCCTCTTTACTTTATGATGATTCAGGTGATTTACAAGGCACGGTCAATGTGGTTAGGGATATTACTGAAGAAAAGCAACGCAGAGCTGAGGAAAGAAAGGCGCGGATAGTAAATTCTACGGCTGAAGGTATTGTTACTGATGTCTTAAGAGAGTTCGAAACAAGAGTTACTGCAAGTCATTTAGGATTGCAGGAACCTTTAGAATATATGGCGGATTTGGCTACGGCACCTTCTTCACCTCAAAATGTTTTTAATTTCATGATAACCGGGATTCAGAAAGGACTTACGGAGAAGGGAGTGGAGGTAGAGGGAGAAGAAATCCGGGACGTTTTGGCTCCGCATATGGTGAAGTTTTTTGAAGAGGTTTTCCCGATTAAGAAAAAATTTGGGGAAGAACCTCCGGAAGAATATGCAAACTTGAAAAAAGAACTAAGCTTGTAAAATTCTAAAGCCGGTGAAGAACCTTATTTCCGTTCGCTTGGCATGAGAAGTCTTCCTCGTTCTGAATTACAGTTGAAGGATGTTTCTATAAAAAGCAAAGAAAATAATTTCTTCTTTTTTCTCTCTTCTTATGAATTACAAACTACGAGTAGAATAAGAGAATTGAATCCTCACGAAAGCATCAATATGAAGGCTGATAACCCTGTGCATATTCCGAGTAAGCCCGAAATCATAAAGACTGTCTGAAAACTTAAAAGAGTTAGGATTATTCCTAGCACAAGAGGTGCTGCCATCTGCCCTGAATATCTTGCAATATTGTTTATCGAAGCTACCCCACCTAATCTACCTTAAGGAGCGACATCGGTAACAAGAGTGTATATCTGAGGCTGGTAAAGCCCCCTACCCATACCATATACTAACAAGTAGAAAGCTAA
>CAZSNS010000082.1:0-6264 GCA_964608515.1 Hadarchaeota archaeon (SeqCode) | reverse complement strand
ATAATCCTAGCCCTAGGAGCAGCACTAATGTACGGACTCACAACCATCCCAATCAAAACACTAACCAGAAACACACACACCATCACCCAATTCATACCAATAGTAGGCCTAGGAGCCCTAGCAACCGCTACAATAACAGACCCCCTACTCACAACCACACACACCTGGAAAAACACACCACCCAAACAACACCTAATAGCCGCACTCTCAGGCCTAATATGGATCATAGGCTTCATCGGCCTAACAGTCGGAATAAAACTAGTCAAACTCTCAATAAGTTGGCCTATTGCGATGTCGAGTACTGTTTTTGCTGTTATTTATGCGATATTTTTAGTTAAGGAGATAGACGTAGAGGAAAACATGAAAGAGATTATAATAGGTCTCACGGTAGGTATAGTAGGTATTATTTTACTGGGTTTGAGTATTTAGTTAGATTTTTGCAAATAAACGTCGACTCTGGCTCCGCCAAGTTCTGAATCTTTAACCTCCACTTTACCATCATAGTTTTCAACTATCTCTTTCACAAGATGCATTCCCAAACCCGAACCAGCATTTCCCCCCTTTTTATAACCTCTCTCAAATATCATATCCTTACTCTCATCAGGAATTCCACGACCATCATCCTCAACCGTAACAATTGTTTTATCTCCTTCATCTTCAGTTTGAATTTGTATCAAATCACCATCAGAATGTTGAATCGAATTTTTAACCAAATTCGAAAAAACCTCACTCAACAAATCACCACCCATAACTTTACATTTACAACTGACATATCGAATATCCATTCCTTTATCGGTAGCTTTCTTTTCAAAATTACTTACGACATTCCCTAGAACATTATCTATTTCAATCTCTTTCAACTCTTCCTCACCGACCTCTCGAAGCTTTCTAACATTCTCTATCAGCTTTGTCGCTTCCTCATTAGCTTTAAATGCCTTTCTCAAAAGTTCACTAGCCTCTTCAGAAAAATCGAAATCCTCCAACAAATCAATATATCCCCCCATAACAGTTAACTTATTTCTCAAATCATGCCTTAACAAAGAATGCAAAAACTCCTCCCGCTTCTCAACCTCCCTCTTTTCAGTTATATCTTCAAATGAAGAAGTTACGCCAATAGGCTCACCTTTTTCATTACGGACCAAACTAGCAGATATACTGACAGGAAAAGTCTCACCATCCCGCCTTTCCCCTTGTAAAACACCTCTCCACTCTCCTTCTTCTTTAATTTCCTCCCATATCTTCCTAGCCTCCTCATCGTCTTCCCAAAACTCAATAGGATCTTTCCCTATCACATCGTTCTCATTCTCATATTTCCAAATCTCCAAAAAAGAAGGATTAACAAAAATTACTTCCCGATTAAGATTAGTAACAAAAAATCCATCCAAAGAGGATTTTATAGCATTAGTTCGTAACCTAAGCTTTTCTTCCATTTTTTTCCTGTCAGTGATGTCGATAAGTTGGTGAATAAATCTCTCCTTCCCATCCCGCCTCGAAAAAGGATAGATCCTGGCAAGAAAATATTTGTCCATCCCTTCCTCATAAAATTCGACTTCACAAACTTCTTCAGGCGAATCGTCCCCCCTTAAAGGACAATCCTCTATCGGTTCATCAGTCGAATGAAAAATTTCATAACATTTCTTACCCTTTAATTCCTCCTTTGATTTTCCAAGAAAATCAACTGTAGATTCATTGACCATTATAATATTGTGATCACGATCTTCTACGAAAGCAATTTCTCGAAGAGAATCAAACATCTCTTCCAACTCCTGTTTATAACGTCCGGCTTCCTTTTCAACACTCCAA
This sequence comes from Hadarchaeota archaeon (SeqCode), assembly GCA_964608515.1. Lineage (GTDB taxonomy): Archaea > Hadarchaeota > Hadarchaeia > Hadarchaeales > JAGGTB01 > CAYLJV01. The sequence continues at coordinate 4,461 of CAZSNS010000082.1, read as the reverse complement.
AAATATATCTCACCCAATATTGCATCCGTAAGAATATCATGCAGAGAGTCCGGATCACTCGACTTTTTTAAATACCGATCAGCTCCAAGGTTCAAAGCCTCCATCGCCACCTCTTCCCGACCCTTCCCTGTCAAAATAATGAAAGGAACATCACAATCCAATTCTTCTCTAACAGACTTCAAAAAATCCAAACCATCCATGCCAGGCATCTGATAATCAGAAACTATAGCAAAATACTCTTTATTATTCAATTTCTCCAAAGCTTCCTCTGCAGAAGTAAACGTTTCAATATTCAGCCGATCCTCTTTTTCTTCAAGAAAAATACTAGCCTGTTTCAAAAAAGAAGAATCATCATCCACTAATAGAACATCAAAATCTTTCTCTACCAAAAATACCTCCCCTCTATTAAATTTCACTAATTATAAGAATTCTAACCGGATTTATTAAATTTAGGACACCAAAGAATCTATAAAAAAATAAAAGCATGAAACAAAGCCTTATACCTAAAAAAATATTACTAAAGACAAGCAAAAACAAAAGAGAAAAAAATTTAACCCTAATTAACTCTTAAAATTCTTAAAAATCTTTAAAGAAAAATTCAACGCAATTTTTTCTGTTCACCTTTTTTCAAAACTTTTTTCCTTATTTTCTCTTCCCTATAAGAAAACGGACTCAGAATTTCACTAGCAGCTGTCAATAACTTTTCTACATACCAATCCGTATCATATTTCGATTCTCTTTCCAACAGCTGAAATGGTTTCACTCTAAAATAAGGTTTATCGGCAGACGCATTTGTAACAATATAACTTATCTGCTGTCCAGCATGAAGATTAATCCCAGCTTTTCTGAGCTGTTTCGCTGCTATAGCACTTCTTACATTGGTTTCATAGGACTTGGGTTCCCGAGATAATTTTTTTCTTATAGCAAGCTCCCCCAAACGAATCGAACCTTGTTTAATACGGTCTATATACTCCTCAAGAATATTTAACGCACCACTAACCCTTTTTTCAAATTCTTCTATACCACTCGCATCGCTTAACTCGTTTAGCATTTCTTCTTGAACATTAACTACTATCTCTGGAGTATCACTTCTTCTCGCCGCTATACCTCTAGTTTTAAGCTCTCCATTTTCTAAAACCCCATAATATCTATTAACTACAGGAACACGCCGACTTTCCGTAGAAGGTGGAAAAACAATCCATCGATATTTTCCCTCCATACCAATCGGTAAACCGATTTCATTTTCTATTTGCAAACACAAAGACCGTAATTCTTCTTTTCCAATCCCCAACTTCTTAACCCAAAGAGAATCCACAATCCCATGAACTATTTTTAAATCTTCCTCTTCAGCAATTCTAGAGGCAGTCCTAAGATTTTTTCTAGCAAAAGCCGTAACAGCCTCGTGAGCTTCTATTCTTCCAAATCTAGCGTTTCTATAACCTAAGTAACCGAAACAGGTGACAAGAATCCATTTCAAAGCATCCTGACGATTATCGTAAATTCTTTTCCTAAAATCATCACCTATTTTACTCACGAGTTTCTTGTATTCACTTCTTTTTTCCAAAATAGGACCCAGAACTTGAGGAATCAATCCCCTCTTCCTTTCACAAATATTATACTCTAACTCGGGAACTTCCCGATTTGAGTTCGGACAACAGTCGCAAGAAACCGTTTCAGGACTTATGTTATATTTCTTCATAATCGTAGGGTAAAAAGAACTAAAATCTATCTCTCCCACATCTTCATGAAAACCAATCTCAGGTTCATAAACAAACCCACCTCTATCAGCCTCCAAAAGTTTTCGTCCACTCTTGAAATCCTCAGGTTCACTCTTCTTCCACGGTATCAAAACATCATTTTTTTGAGCCCAATAAATCTGCAGATTAGTCATCGAAGACCCTATACTACTTCTCGCTGTTTTCTGAAGCGGAGTTCTAGTCACCCGAGACAATTCTACTAAACCTTGAAATCCGCACTTCTCATAAATAAAAGAATTTTGAGTGTCCACATGAATCCGACCCTTAAGATAGTGAGGGGGAGGTCTATAGTAAACCCGACCATAGCTAGAATAAGAAATTCCCTCTCTATCCTTTTCTTCGAAAGGTCTCGGTTCTCTACCGAGAATCAAATCATCAGAAATATTGTTTTTCTTTGCTCTTTTTGCCAAGTAGGGAAGGTCCCAAGAATCACCGCCTTCCGTAAGTATAATGTCAGGATTTTCTTCCCTAATCAGACGAGTAAGGCGAAGAATCTTTTCCTCCTCAGTATATCCTTCTATCAGATTTTCTTTCCCTTCTAGAAAAAGACGAATTTTATCTATCGGATTTTCAAAATCGGGAGCATAACCGCTGGTTTTTGGTTCAACATTTAATTTAGCAAACTTTAATGGGGGAAGTTTATAATCTGTCTTCTCTATCGAATCCAACAAATTAAAACTAAGATTGGAAAAATCAGAAAATTCTATTTTGGCTAACGGAAATAATCCCTCTTCTTGTAAATATGCTTGAGAATAAGGGAGGTCTACATTGTAAAGAGTATAATCTCGATAGTTACCTATTTCTAGAATTTTTTGAGCAAGTTTAGGAATTTTTTCCATAGAACGGAAGGAAATTTTCAAAACTTTTGATTCTTGTAAGTCTCTGAGCCTAACCTTTCGACTTTCAAAACTCAACTTATCAATAATTTTTTCATCTCTTATCTTCGGCACCAGCTTTTCTAAATCCTGAGAAGATCCATGAACAAATATTGAAGGAAAATACTCATCTTTCAAAAGATGTACATTTCCATTTTCCATCTTTAGAAATATACTCATCTCGTTCTTGTTCGTCGGATATACGCCTAAAAGCCATCCTTTCGAATCAGACATCTTCTAAAACCTCTTGGATTCCTTCAATTCTTTTTTTGAGAGATTGGATTTCCTTTTCCTGTTCAAGTAAAATAGACATAATCATAGTTCTGAAAGGGTCTGGTCTCTTCGCTTGAGAACCTGCAGAAATATATTTTTTACAATCTTCCAATAATTTGTCAAAATTTTTTCGTTTCTTTTTTCTAAGCGCCTTTCTAAATTCTTTCCATTTTCCAATTTCTTTCTCTTCTCTTCCGGCAATTTTATTAATTTCTTTCTCAAGTGCTTCTCGAAAAGTAGGTACTGTTCTTCCCAATTCTCAACCCTCCGAATAATCATCCAAAGTAGGATGGGGTGAAGGAGATTCGTTTTCTGAAATAGTAAAAATGGAAGTTTCAGAATAATCCGAAGTATCTTTTTCTATTTTTACATCTCCTTTCTGATCCTCTTTAGCAATCAAAACTTCGTCAGAGATTTCAACTGTTTCGGAGAAAATATTACTATTATTTATTTTTGTGGAAGTTTTTGAAGTGAGGAAAAGAACTTCACTCCGATTTTTAAACCTTTTTAACTCTTCAAGAACTGGTTGAAAGACTCTCTCCGCCTCACTTGCAGAGATATCTGATTCAAGAAATATAGATGGAAGCCCAGTTATAACTACCAGTTCAGGACTGTATTTTTTTAAAGCATTCCACATTTTCTCAAGAATTAGCGAAGACATCTGATAACAGGTAAACGCACGAGATACATAAACATCCTGCAAAGCACTCTCCGGCTCAATACTCGAATTTCTAGCTATTTCCGAAATACGATACGGATTAAAAACATTACACCCATCAAGCCAAATCGAGGAAGGATCCGAATCCTTGCTTTCTCTCTTTGTTTGCATTCCCACTGCTAAATAATGAGGAAAATCAAAACTGTAACTCTCCTCTCTATCTAATACTATATGCCCTCCAAGCTCCTCTGAAAAAAAATCTTGAAAAGCCTTCAACCTATCTGAGAAACATCGCTCTTCCAAATTACAACCTCCTAGGAAATAAACTGTATAATTAGAACCACTGAAAAAGATTTCAGGGACACCCCACTGAAACTTTTCTCTAAAAAACAAGCTCTTAAAAAGGCCAACCCTTAAAAACACAGCCCTATATCCATTTCGCCTGAACAGGCGGGTGTAAATCTTGCCAAAATGTACTATTTGTGGAGGGGAAGCTTCCCTTCTTTTTCACGGCTTATGGTGGTGCGAAAATCACGAGGATTTCCTAGGCGAAGAAATAAACAAAGAAGGAAAAATTGGTCGAAAGAAAACCGAGAAGCTGAAATTGAAAGGCAAAAAACCAGAGCAAAAAATTGTGAAACAAAAAGAGAAGATCCCAAGTCAAAAAATAGTAGATAAAAACGAAGAAATAAACGTACTTCAAAATCGAAGAGAAAAATCAAGCCAAAAATATCAAGATTTAGGCCTAAAACAAATCTAACTAATCTATTGTAAAAAAAGAATGAAAAGAAAGATATAGTTTTATTTGGATCTGACAACCACATTAGTCAAAGTATCTTTAACGCCTTCAACCTATCTGAGAAACATCGCTCTTCCAAATTACAACCTCCTAGGAAAT
>CAZSNS010000081.1:0-6627 GCA_964608515.1 Hadarchaeota archaeon (SeqCode) | reverse complement strand
AATTACAATTCTCCCCAATAACACTATCACCAATATAAGTATGATGAGCTGCATGTGTGCCATCCATAATAATACTATTCTTAACCTCCACCGCATTACCAATCCTCACTTCTTCTCCAACACTCGTATAAGGACGAATATAACAATTAGGCCCAATATCACTACCCCTGCCAATATAGGCTGGTCCTTCTATGTAGGCTCCTGATCTGATTCTTGCTCCTTTTTCTATTGTAACGTTGTCTTCTATGTAGACTCCTTCTTCTATTTCCCCTTCTTTTCGATGGGTCATGTTTTTGAGTGCTCTTTCGTTTGCTACGAGTAAGTCCCAAGGTCGTCCTACGTGGACCCAAGAATCAAGTTCGTTGGAGTTGACTAGTTTTCCTTCGTCTATTAGTATTTCTATTGAGGTTGTTATCTCTTTCTCATCTCGTTTTGAGAGTGGGGTATTTTCAATAGCTTCGTAAATTTCGGGTTCGAAAACGTATACTCCGGCATTGATGAGTTGGTTGGTGGTTTCTTCGGGTTTTTCGACTATCTCTTTTACTTTTCCATTTTTTGTGTTGATAGTTCCATATGAGGCTGCGTTTTGTACTCGATACGTCCCTATAGTTGCGATAGCTTCTTCTTTGTTATGTCTTTCAATTGTGTGTTCCAGAGATTTTATATCACAATAAACATCTCCGTTTACGACGACGAAGGTTTCTTTAAAGTCCGTAAATGAGACAGCGTCTGCCGTCCCTTGTTGTTCTGGTTGTTCTACATACGATATGTTTAATCCATAATCGCTTCCGTCTCCAAATCTTTCCTTAATCGCTTCTTTCAAGTACCCAACTACCAGAGTTATATCTTCAATTCCTGCTCCTTTGAGCGATTTTAGAACATAATCCAGAACTGGTCTTCCCGCGACTGGCAATAGAACCTTTGGATGTGTATGTGAAAGCGGTTTCATACGTTCGCCAACACCTGCTGCTAAGATTACAGCTTTCATTTTTTTCTCTCCAGATTCAGCAATATGTGCCCATATCTAATTAAGGATACGATTCAAGATAATCTTATCCCCTATATTCTGGTAAAACTTCTTAATATCTTCCTTTAAAGGTTAATACGAGAAAATGACATACTCAGTATTCCCGATAATCCTGTTCTTTAGCGGCCTGATTCTGGGAATTATTTTGACTTACTATCTCTTGAAAGAACGAGCCAGAGGATGGTTAAAAGAATGGAAAACTGAATATGAAGAAAAAGTTAGAAAAGACGCGTTGGAGAGAAGTCGAGCTGCACTTAAAGGTAAAGTGGGAGAGCAAATAGCCCCATTTCTTGCAAAATTTCAACATGAACCCTCCGATGCTCGGTTTATCGGATCGCCTGTAGATTATGTGATTTTCGAAGGACATTCGAAAGAAGACCCAAGAGGAATAACTTTTGCCGATATCAAAACCGGTAGCACTGCTAGACTTTCACCCTTACAGAGAGGGTTTAAGAAAGCTGTTGAAGAGGGAAATGTTTATTGGGAAACTATTCGGTTGGACGATGTTGGAAACGAGTGAATTAGATTTTCTGTAAAAGATTTTCAGCGTTTTCAGTTAGGTTTTTCGCTCGTTTCTTTTCGTCAGCTTCTGTTGTAATTCTAATATAAGGTTCTGTCCCGGAGGGACGTATTAGGATCCAAGCTCCGTCTTCGAATTCTATACGAATTCCGTCTACTGTTAGTTTTTCTTCTATACCTTCGAATTCCGAGTCTATTTTCTTACTTACTTCATTCATTTTAGCCTCTTTTTCTTCGTTTGGACAATTCACTTTGGACCTGATGATTGGATAGGTTGAAGTATTTTTTATGAGAGTGGATAATTTTTCCTCTTTTTCGCTAAGCATTTCTAAAATTCTGGCTGCAGCCAATGTTCCATCCGGACATATATGAACGTCTCCAAGAATCCAAGTTCCAGACGGCTCACCCCCAAACAAGAAATCATTCTCCATCATTTCACTAGCTACGTGCACATCCCCGACCTTAGTCCTGGAAACCACCCCACCAGCTTCTTCAACTTTTTCATCCACTATTTTCGAAGCATCCACCGTAGTCACCACACCTCCACCGAAATTCTTAACATAATAAGAACCCATCAAAGCCAACAAAATATCCTGATTCACAAACTCCCCCTCATCATCAATCACAGCAATCCTATCCCCATCACCATCATGAGCAAAACCCAAATCAAAATCACCAGAACCAACCAATTCACCAAGATCCTCCAAATTCTCACCAGTAGGCTCAGGAGAACGACCAGGAAAAGCCCCATCCTGTTGAGAATTCAAAGTAGTCACATTACAATTAAACTCCCTCAACAATCGAGGAGTTGTCACAGAAGTCGGCCCGTTACAACAATCTATTGCGATATCGAATTCTTTTTCTAGGGTTATTTCTTTTGATAAATGGTTTAGATAATTTTTCACAACTTGAAGATTTTCTGTATCTCCGATTTTGTCCCAAGATTTTGTGCTGAATTCTTTGTTGTGATATGTTTTTTCTATTTTGTTTTCCTCGGTGGGTGGGAGGGCTGCGCCTTTTGAGTTGAAGAATTTTATTCCGTTGTATTCTGAGGGGTTGTGGGAGGCGGTGATCATTATCCCGGCATCTCCTTGTTGTTTTGTTGTGAAGCCGAGTATGGGGGTTGGGACGATACCGATTTTTTTGATGTGACAGCCTGTGGATAAGAAGCCTGAGGTGAGTGATTCTTCTATCATTTCACCAGAGACTCGGGTATCCTTCCCTATTATAATAGTCGGTTTTTTGTTTTCCTGTAAAACGGTAGCAAAAGATTTGGATAAATCCAAGGCTAACTCAGAAGTTATATCCTTATTTATCAGACCTCTTATTCCAGAGGTCCCGAAAAGGTCTTCGCTCATTTTTTGAGCCTTTATTCTTCTTCGAGAAGTTTCGATTTTTTTACTTCTACTCTTCTAATGGGGCAAATGTCTTTGATATGTTTGTAAATGTCTGAGGCGAACTTTCCTAGCACCATTTGTTGTGCAAGTTGTTCGAATTCGTATTCTCCGGCTTTTTCTTGGATGAATTCTTCCATACGTTTATGGATCGAGTTCTTTTGTGGGGATTTAGTTCTGTTTAGTGTGACTGCGATTGCTGTTATTCTGACTTTTCGATCGTCTTGAGTGGTTATGTCTGTTATTACGTCTACTTTCGTTGCTCTTCTTCTCACTTGACTTCGTACATATTCTCTAGACATATCGTGGCTTAGGAATTCTGTTTTTGCTTTATCGTCTTCGATTTCTCGAATTTTTAAGAATATTTTTATATGGTTCTTGGAGAAATCATCTGTTAGATCTCCTAGAGTGGTTTCTATAACCCTACCCTTTACTTTTTCAGGCTCTGAAGCTAGCGTTTCGCCTATTTTTATTGAGCCGAACATGGGTGGGGCTTCGACATCATACCATTTTTTTGCCCGCCAACTGTCTCTTCCTTTTGGTCTTGCCATTCTATCAACCTCATCTTATTGGTATCCTTGCTTATAAATTAGGTTTCTATCTTGTTAATAGAATAAAAAAGAAGGACTGTTAAATACTATTGTTGATTGAATAAGGGGAAGCGAACATGTTAAGTGTAGAATTGATTCGAGAGGAACCTGAAAAAGTTAAATCAGACCTCCGGAAGAGAGATGAAGAAGAAAGGATCGAAGAAGTAGACGTGTTGCAGAAAAAAGATGAGGAGTGGCGTGAGTTAAAGCAGGAGATAGATGAGCTTAAGCATGAGAGAAATGTTTTATCTCAGAGAATCGGTGAGATTAAAAGCGAAGATGGGGATGCGGAGGATGAGATTCGAGAGTCTAGGGAACTTTCAGAAAAAATTGAGAAATTGGACGAAAGGGGGGAAAGCTTGCGTGAGGAGATAGATAATAAGTTAATGGGTTTACCGAACATTCTCCATTCTTCTGTTCCAAAAGGCGAGGACGAAGATGACAACGAGGAACTCTATAAAGTGGGAGAACCGGAAATTCCTGAATATTCTTTAAAACCTCATGGGATTGTTCTAGAAGATTTAGACAAAGCGGATTTTGATAGGGCGGCGAAGGTTGCCGGTCAGGGGTTTGTTTATTTGAAGAATGATTTGGTTCTTTTGGATTATGCTCTTTTGGATTATGGTTTGAAATTTATGATGGAGAAGGGTTATGAACCGGTTGAGCCTCCTTTTATGATGAGGAGAGAACCTTATGAAGGAACTGTTGATCTTTCAGATTTTGAAGACGTAATGTACAAGGTTGAAGATGAAGATTTGTATTTGATAGCTACATCGGAACATTCTATAGGTGCAATGTTCATGGATGAGATTTTGAGTGAAGATGAGCTTCCGAAAAAGTTCGTAGGTGTAAGTCCTTGTTTCAGGAGGGAGATAGGAAGTCATGGTATTGATACAAAAGGATTGTTCCGAATGCATCAGTTTAACAAAATAGAACAATTCCTATTTTCTAAACCTGAAAATTCTTGGGATTATCATGAAGAATTACTTGACAATGCAGAGAAACTTTTGAAAAATTTAAACATCCCATATAGAGTTGTGAACGTTTGCACTGGCGATATAGGTTCAATAGCGGCAAAAAAATACGACATAGAAGCTTGGTCCCCCCGCCAAGAAGAATATATAGAAGTAGTCTCCTGTTCAAACTGCACAGATTATCAAGCCAGAAGATTAAACATCCGAATGGGAGAGGTAGGCGCTGGAGAAAAAGAATACCTTCACACTCTAAACAGCACAGCTTTAGCCACCTCAAGGACAATGGTCGCGATAATTGAAAATAATCAATTAAAGGATGGCACAATTGAAATTCCAAAACCACTTCAAGGATACATGGGTGGAAAAGAAGTAATTAGAAAAAAGGAAGAATAAACCCGTTAAATCATTTTCTCAGCAGTGGCTGTACAGGATAGTAAATCTTCTGCTGTGTTTAAAAGAGTTTCAATGTCTCCTTTTACTTCTATCGTGGTTTTCACCTGCTTTCCGTCTTGTTTTGTATCAATTTTTACGTCTTCCGGCGAGTCAATGTTGTCAGGTTTGATTGAGGAGGCTATAGTATTGGCGATTGAATCGTTTTCATATTCACACGAAATTTTGACTTTTTGCTTCATTCGACCACCAAAATATTAATCATACGTTTTTCTCTATGAACTTATCCACTTCTTTTACGAATTCGTCTTTTCGTTCCAAGGGAAGTCTAGCTGCTGCTGCAACATTATGCCCGCCTCCACTTCCACCCAGATTTGTGCTTACTTTGCTCATTACTGTCCCAAGATCAATTCCTTGTTTTTTCGCGTATTCTGGAGTGGACCTTGCGGAAACTTTTAGTTTATCATTTTTATTCTTCGTAAGTCCTAAGAACGGTTTATCTTTCTCGACTATTCCTGCTTCGAGTGCGATTGAGAGGAGTTCTCCGATTTTTTTAGATTTTAACTCGTCTTCAAGATCCAGATATCTGATATTGTCAGTGGTTTCTATTCTTTCTCTGTTTTCCACTAGCCAGTTTACAGTGTCCGACATTTCTTTTTGATATTCTTGCATTTGTCCTAGGGCTTTCTCTCCAGAATCTTCGTCCCCTAACAAAGCGGAAAACCCAGTTCCTATATTTCCCAATTTTTCACAGGCGTCTAACATAGTCACATATTCATGCGCGTTTTTCGGACCTACAGTCTGATCTAGTTTCGACATGTAGATAGTTCCCCAAATAGAACTTCTCAAATCTTCCGGTGAATCTATTTCGATTCTATCCAAAATATTATCCCGAAGTTTTTCTTCTTTCTCTTGGCTAAGTTCTTCAACTGATTTTTCCGGATCGATGTTTGAATTCTTTACAAGATCTTGAACTTCCTCTCTCTTTCCAGATAATCCTACTAGGAAAGGTCTGATTGAGTGAGTCAGGCAATCTACTACGGGTAAGTTTCGACAGCCTATTTTTAAACCTTCGACAGTTTTTATAAACCCGTTTTGGACTCCTTGTTCCAAAATTTTCTCATTAACACCCGTGAAACCTTCAGAGGTTTCTTGTCTGTCACCTATTGCTCCGATTATGGCAATTTGGCTAAGAGTTTCAAATTTTTCATCAATCTTTTCAATGAGAGAATAAGTTACTCCGGAAGAACTCACATCTTTAGCTCCGGAAAGACCAAATTCGTGAGGATTGAGATAATCTAATTTCGGTCTTTCTTCTACGTCTCCAGGGTGATGGTCGAGGATTATTACGCTTCGATCGTTTTCTAAAAGATGTTTGTCTATAAATTCGAACTGTCCTGTTCCTTTGTCGAGAAATACGAAAAGGTCATATTCTTGTTTTTTTAATTCTTCTACGTCTTTTTCGTCCGGCTGGTTTCCAAAGGAGATGTGAAATGGTATGTCGTAGTAGTTGAGACATCTTGCGAAAATATTTCCTGATGTTATTCCGTCTGGGTCGGTATGAGTATTTATCTTCACTTGATTTTTTTTACTAAGTAGGGGTTTCAGAGAGGAAGCTATCTCGCTAGCCGCATCTTGGAACTCTTTAACTTGTTTGCTGCCCAAGATAAATCTCCCTAACTTTGGACTAGAAGAGCGGCTCTTTCAGGATCATATCTCCAATCTTCAGGTAA
>CAZSNS010000080.1:0-6645 GCA_964608515.1 Hadarchaeota archaeon (SeqCode) | reverse complement strand
GGAGGACGAAGAATTTTTCGAAGAAATGTTCCCGATGAGTATGAGGCCTCAGTCTCATGATATAATTAGGACATGGGCTTTTTACACGATTCTTAAGGCTTATCTTCATAACGATAGTATTCCGTGGGAGGATGCGATGATTTCAGGATATGTTTATTCTAAAGAAGGTGTTGGGATGAGTGCCAGTAAAGGTACTGGAGTTAGTCCGGTTAACATTATTGAAGAACATGGAGCGGACGTTTTGCGTTATTGGTCTGCAGGGGCTGGAACTGGTGAAGATATTGTTTATCAGGAGAAAGAGGTGACTAGAGGAAATAAAATTTTGAGAAAAATATGGAACGCTTCAAGGTTCGTAGGGATGCATATTGAAGATTTTGATCCTTCTGAAGAACCGGAGTTAGAAACTATTGATAAGTGGATACTTACCCGGGTAAATGAAGTTTGTGAAGAATGTGAAAAAGATTATAAGAATTATGATGTGAGTCGAGTAAGAAGAAGAATGGAGAACTTCTTCAAAAACATTTTTTGTGACAATTATCTGGAAATGGTAAAACATAGACTTTACGAACCGGAAGAAGTTGGTAAAGAAAGCCAAAAAGCTGCCCAATACACACTCTATCATGGTTTACTCTCATGCTTGAAAGTTTTCGCACCGATAATCCCTCATATTACTGAAGAGATATATCAGGGATTATTTAGGGAAAAGGAAGGGAAAAAAAGCATCCATCTTACCGGATGGTCCGAAATTGATGAGAGTTTTGTTGATAAAGAAGCCAAGGACTTGGGAGAACTTGCAAAAGACTTCGTCGCAGAGATTAGGAGATGGAAATCCGAGCAAGGAATCCCCCTTAACGACATGTTAGAAACTGTCATAGTAGATGCCAATTCTGAAACAGAAGAAAAGATTGAAAAAATGAATCCTCTAATTAAAGGAGCGATTAAAATAAATCAGATAAAATTCCAAACCAGTGAGAAATCCGGAGAAAATATAGAAGTAGATAACCAACCGATAATAATTGCTGAGATAATCAGAGAAGAATAATTCTTCTAATCTATGGAGATTATCCGAAGATAAGAGAAAGTATTATTATTGAACCAGCGAAAACCGAAATTAGTAATATGAATATTTTTCTTCTTCTCTCAGCACTCTCCTGCTGTTCTTTGAACTGATTTTCGCATTTCTGTGAGCAAAATTTTTCCCCTGAAGAAGTTACTTTACCACACATAACACAATGACTATGTTCTTCAATTTCTCCGGTCATTTTAATCACTCGGAATTATTTCTGTCCCGTTATGTTCTTCGCCTTCTACAATCTCCAATAACCTGGAAATCTCTTCCTTACCTAAAACCAAGGTCCTAATCTTAGCTTGGGTTAGTATTTCTGCTGCTAGAGGATCTATTATTGCAGTCATGCCAGGTTCAAATTCCATTTTTGACATTAACTTAGACAATTTTTCTGTTTCAATTTCTAGAATTTTTTCGGCGTCTTCATCTTCTTTAGGATCGGCGGTATATATCCCATCTACATCAGTAAAGTAGATTAACAGATCGGAATCACTAGTATTAGCTAATTCTGCCGCAACCGCATCTGTCGTATGCCCTGGTTGGGTACCTCCCATCACAGGTATATTATCACTGAGAATACTACGGATCGCCTTTTCAAAATTATGTGGCGGTTCCGGTTCTGCAATATCTCCCAGAGCGGAAATTAATAATTGGGCATTCAATCTTGTTGCTAAAATCCCGATTTGGTCTAATTCTTTATGAGAAATTCCAAGCTTTTTTCCAGCTTCGATATAATTTCTAGCTGTTTTTCCTCCCCCGGTAGTAACTAGTATTTCGTGATCTTCTTCCTTTAACTCCTTTAATTTTTCAGATATTTTTTTCAGAGTTTCAACTTCTAATTCTCCAGAGTTGAAGGTAGAACCTCCAAAACATATAGATATTCTCATGGCCTTTCAAAACCTCTTTTCTAGCCCTACACTATAAACGTTTAACTAGCTAGAAAAAATAACCGGCAGATAAGATGTCAGAGTCAAGTAAAAATGAGTACCAGTACAAAAAATTGTTAGATAAGTTAGAAGGTATTAGGGGTAGAGGAACTGAGTTAATAACTGTATACATCCCCCCTAATTTTGACCTTAATGTTGTTATACGACAGTTGAGGGAGGAAGAAGGGACAGCTGAAAATATAAAATCAAAAAATACTAGAAAAAATGTCATCTCAGCTCTCAGAAGGATAATTAACTTCCTCCAAAAATACTCACAAAAACACGAAAATAAATCTCCCGAAAACGGAATGGCTATTTTCAGCGGAAACGTAACTGGAGAAGAAGGTAAAACAGATGTAAAACTATACTGGGTCGAACCGCCCGAACCCATCGAATCACGAATGTATAGATGTGATCAAGAATTCTTACTCGACCCTCTAAGAGAAGCAATCGAAACAGGCGAAAAAGTAGGATTGATAGTACTAGACGCAAAGGAAGCTACAGTGGCCACACTAAAAGGAAAACACCTCCACATAGCCTCCAACATGTCATCCAATGTTTGGGGCAAACATAGTAAAGGTGGACAATCAGCGCAAAGATTCGAAAGACTAAGAGAAAAAGCACTAGACCAATTCCTAAAAAGAGTAGCAGAACTAGCAAATCGAGAATTTTCACAAGAAGAGGACCTAAGAGTCATATTACTAGGCGGACCTGGCCCTACAAAAAATAGATTTCTTAAAGGGGAATATTTGAAAAATGATGTTCAGGATAAGGTGGCATCGGTTTACGATACTGGTTATTCTAGCGAACAGGGAATAAAGGAATTGATTAACAAGGCGGAGGATGTTCTTGAAGATTTAGACGTTATGAAAGAGAAATCTTTGGTGAACGATTTTATGGAAGGTGTTGTTTCTGGTGAAAATATGGTTACTTACGGCGAAGCAGAAGTTAGGAGACATTTGAAAAATGGAGCTGTTGACACTCTTTTGATTTCTGAAGCTCAAAATCTGGAGAAGGCAGTTATTCAATGTGGTTCTTGTAATCATGAGTTTGAAGAAGTGTTTAGCAATGAGTCTGATTTTAGAAAAAATCTGGCTCAGAGGAAGTGTTCAAAATGTGGTGAAAAGGATTTGTCTATTGAGGAAACTAGCGACGCGATTCAAGAGCTTTGCGAATTAGCCGATCAAACCGGAGCGGAAGTGGAGTTTATTTCAACTGAAACTGAAGAGGGCCAACAATTCAAAAACGCTTTTAAAGGGATTGGGGCTTTGTTACGTTTTCAACTTTCCTAAAGAGCTAATGAGAAGAATTTCTCTATTGTAATTATTTATTTTTTGGAACTTCTACTGTTTTTACGAAATCCCGTCAGAAAACTCACTTGCTCTAACTATTGGAGAAGGTGAGTACGGATCTCTGCGAATGGTTGGAATCTTCAGGTATCTTCCGAAAAATACTGGAGACCTATAAGAGAGATAGTTTCCGGACCATCATAATAGACCGAAAAATTAAGTTCCCATCTTCCAAGATTTTTCATATTCTAACTGTTTTTCAGTTTGTTCTTCCAAATCGTTACCCATAGCTTCCAACTTCAATTCAGCAACTTTACGATCTATATTTGAAGGGACATCATGAACTTCAATCGAAAGTTCTTCATTCAAAATATATTCTGCACATAAAGCTTGTAAAGCAAAACTCATATCCATAATCTCGGCAGGATGGCCAAGGGATTTTTTACCAGCCAGATTGACAAGTCTTCCTTCAGCCAAAACATGTAATCTCCGACCGTCTTCCAACTGGTACTCCAATATGTCATCCATAATTTCTTTATTTTCTACGGAAAGTTCTTCCAACCCTTCAAGATCAACCTCAATATTGAAATGCCCTGAATTGCAAAGGATAACTCCATCCTTCATCTTCTTGAAATGATTCTTTTGAATTACTTTATAACCGCCAGTAGCTGTTATGAATATGTCCCCATATTCTGCCGCTTCATCCATGTTGGTTACACTGAACCCTTTCATTGCCGCTTCGAGTGCTCTTATTGGGTCTTTTTCTACGACTGTTACGTTTGCTCCTAATCCTTCAGCTCTTAGCGCTATACCTCGTCCGACATATCCGTAACCTACGACGACTATATTTTTCCCTGCAATTTGAGAATTGGTTATACTCATTATTGCGTTAACTGTTGATTCTCCCGTCCCGAATCTATTATCAAATAAACTTTTCGCTGGCGTGTCATTTACAGCTAAAACCGGTATTTTTAGATCATTTTTTTCACTCATAGCTCGTAATCTTTTTACTCCGGTGGTTGTTTCTTCTGAAGCTCCCTTGATACCCTCTAAAGTTTCGGTTCTTTCAGTGTGAGCATGAGATATTAAATCAGCTCCATCATCAATTAGAATATTCGGCTGATGATCTAGAACCCTATTTATGTTCTTATAATATTCTTCTTCTGTTTCCCCTCTCCAAACATACATTTTTGCCCCTTCTTCTGCAAGAGCTGCTGCAACATCATCATCAGTCGACAAAGGATTAGAACCAGTACCAACTACTTCTGCACCTCCGGCCTGTAAAGTTCGTAAAAGCACCGCTGTAGAAGATTCAATATGTAAAGCAACTCCAATAGTTACCCCTTCAAACGGCTTTTCTTCAGAAAATCTCCCTCTAATTCTTTCCAAAACAGGCATGTGTTGCTCCGCCCACTTTATCGCTTGCTCACCTTCCGGCGCCAAATCTATATCTCTTACATCATAAGCCATTCTAACCAGCCTTTTTTTCTAGATTTTCTGCAGTTTTTTGACCTTTTCGCAAAATTTTGTCCTCTTCAAGAGTTAATACTTCGTTTCCTTTCATCAAGATTCGCCCATCAACTATAACTGTTTCCACATCACTCCCATTACAACTGTAAACCAGATGAGATTCGATATTGAATAATGGGGTTAGATGTGGTTTCTCCAAATCAATTAGAATAATATCCGCTTTTTTACCCGCTTCCAGAGAACCTATCTCGTCTTCCAGACCTAACGCCTTGGCACCATTAATCGTAGCCATTTCCAAAGCTTTTCTAGCAGGTACAACTGTCGGGTCTTTCTTTACTGCTTTGTTAAGTAAAGCTGCAAGTTTCATTTCTTCAAACATGTCTAAGGTATTGTTTGAAGCTGCTCCATCGGTCCCGAGACTAACCGGAACATTTTTTGATAAAAGTTCTGAAACTGGGGCAATCCCAGAACCTAATTTCATATTACTAGCTGGATTATGCACAGGTTTAACTCCTTTTTCTTGAATCAGTCCTATTTCTTCTTCATTTAAACAAGTACAATGAGCGGCTAAAACGTTCGAATCCAAAAAACCAATCTCGTCAAGAACCTTAGGAGGTCTCTTTCCATGCATTTCCAGAACATCGTCGACTTCTTTATCGTTTTCTGAAAGATGAATATGAAGACCTACATCATAATCTTCAGCCAATTCTTTCACTTCTTCCAAACATTCAATAGAACAAGTATAGGTGGAGTGAGGTCCGAACATAGTAGTAACTCTATTATTTGCAAATCCTTCATAATTCTCCACTAACTCTCTTGCCGTTTCCAGTTCTTCCTCCCTTTTTTCAGGATCCCCTTGTTCAATTATTCCATAAGCAAGGTTAGCTCTAAGCCCAGAATCCTCAACAGCTTCGGCAACTCTATCCATAAAAAAATAAAGATCAGCAAAACAAGTAGTTCCCGACCTAATCATTTCCAAACAACCAAGCAAAGCTCCCGAATAAACATCATCACTTTCCAAATTTCCCTCCAGAGGCCAAATCTTTTCTTCTAACCAGGTTTGAAGTTCTAAATCATCAGCTAAACCTCGAAATAATACCATCGAAAGGTGAGTATGAGCATTTACTAGTCCAGGGATGGCAGCTTTTCCGGAAGCATCTATCACCTTTTCAGCGTTTCCGTCAAGGTTTTCCCCTATCTCTCGAATTTTATTCCCTTCAATCGCGATATCTCCTCTCTTTAAAATTTCTCTCTTTTCGTTCATAGTCACGATATTTGCGTTTTTAATCAGAATATCTTCCATTTGAAAACCTCTATCCACTAAATACCCGTTTCTTTTTATGAAAAAGATTATTTAAAATTGGGATATTAATCCTGAATGAGTTTTATGAGGAGTTTAAAGGAAAAAGGAGTGGCTACTTCTTTAGTTGTAATAATTGTTTTGACCGGTGTGACGGCCAGTGTGGGATATTCTGTCTATGATCAAGATAGTGACGGTCTTAGAAATTACGAAGAATGGATAGGAGAAACTTCTTTCAGAGACAATGATTCTGATGGTGATGGTTTGGATGATGGTTTTGAGATAGATAAGGTTGGGACGGATCCTTTGGAGGCTGATTCTGATGGTGATGGTTTGGATGATGGTTTTGAGATAGATGAGATTGGGACGGATCCTTTGGAGGCTGATTCTGATGGTGATGGTTTGGATGATGGTTCTGAAGTGAATGTTCACGGTTCCAATCCAATGGTTTCCGATACAGATAATGACGGTCTTGATGATTATCAGGAGGTCAAGAATTTTGATACAGATCCCACTGTTTCTGATACTGATGGTGATAATCTTGATGATTATCAGGAGGTCAAGAATTTTGATACAGATCCCACTGTTTCTGAT
>CAZSNS010000079.1:0-6659 GCA_964608515.1 Hadarchaeota archaeon (SeqCode) | reverse complement strand
AGTGGATCGTTGGAGGTCGTGGATAACTGAATCAGATAGTGGAAGTATAGGTAAATATATAGGTATTATTAAGGAAATTTATGATGAGGATTCCGAATACCCTCCAATAGATACTATAAAAGAGACCTTATGGAAAGAAAGTGAGGCTAGACTAGAGAGTTTAGCTACGACTAGGAATGACATAGTCCATGATGTAGGGACTTACCAAGAAATAAATAAAAATCTGTATAATCTTTTTGATTCTAAAGAAGATATAAAAGAGCTGATTGTTGATATATATGCCTTTTGTGATAAGGTTGGTTCTTCATGACAACCTTTTGTCTATTTTCATCCAAGACTCCGATCGGGTAGGTAAATTGATTTCAAGCCTCGAAATATTGCTGGAATAATGCCTCCAATTGAAGTTTAACAATATATAATAAAGTTAAACTTTCTCCAAATACCAAGTTAGAAATTAACTTCCCCAGATAGGACCAAATTACCTACTTTAATTATTTGATATTATAATACTATATTGTTAAGCTTTGGCGGAGGTGGTTGAAGTGAAAGTAGACCCAATTCGTAGTCAAGAAAAGATACAATCGATGAAGGATATCTTGAAGGGCCAGGAGAAATATCGTGATTTGCTCTGGTTCACCATTGGTCTGAACACCGCATTGAGAATTTCAGATATTCTCGACTTGAAAGTGAAGGATGTCAGGGCAGAAGACGGGAGCTACCGAAACAGTTTTCAGATCATGGAGCAGAAAACTAATAAATCGGGCAAACACTATCTAAATCAGTCTATTAGAACTGCCCTGGACTTATTCTTTGAGCACAATCCATCAAAAGAGCAGGAAGATTACATTTTTACCACCTATTCTGGAAGGTTAACCCGCACTCGATGTCACCAAATTATTAAGGATTTAGCCGATAAGGTGGGGCTGGAGGGTAACTATTCTACCCACTCGATGCGGAAGAGCTACGGCTATCACAATTACCGTGAGGGTATCAGCTTAGACCTTTTGCAGTCGAAGTTCAACCATAAGTCTAGCAGTCAGACTCTGGAATATATAGGGATCACGGATGATGATTTGCAGAAGGCAAGTAAGTCAATTAATTTATAGAAAGTAGTGAAATGAGAAAAAGAAGATCAACATGACGGATCAACAAACGCCACCGATATGGATATCTGGAGCCAAAGATATGGATCGGGCCCAGCAGTCCGCTTTTGTTGAGTTCAGGGCTGAAAAAGAAATTCAGACTGTCACAGTAATTGACGGGGGAGAGGAGCGAGCTTTTGATCGTGGAGAATCTCAGCAGCAAAGCAATTGGTAGAATGATTAAGTGGTTTTAAGCCCGAGAAAGATAATTACAAGCTCTTCCCATTTTCTACAGAGTATTTATCTATCTGGTACATCCACGGCAATAAAGAATTGGTTAATCTTTGTAGATCGCTACCATAAAGTTGGTGAGAAATTAAGCTTGACTTTACCAAGTTTGAACAGTAATTATACCTCAATTCTGAAGCCTTATTATCCTAACCTCGAGCCAAGTAGTGATGTAACCATGACTTTTTTAAACCAACTCCGTCTATTTTTAGCTCCGTTAGTAAATCAGCCGATCCTTCCTGACATAATGCAATCTTTAGCTCTTGGACTCGTTACAGTAACAATTGCTTCAGCTATTTTCCTTGTAGGGAGAGGGACTAATGTTGAATTCGACAGGGTCGTAATTTTGAAGAAGGTAATTGGAAAGTCATTTTTATATTACTTTCTTTTACTTTTTGTCCCTTTGTTTTTCTGGAGTCTGAGTGGTTCGGCTTTTAAGTTCCTATTATTTCTATTCTATCTCGTAGGGGTCGGCGGATATCTGGGGTTTTTGGTTCATTCTTACAGATGGATTCGAGAAATTGAAACAGAGGATAAAAGAAAAGAAAAAGGTTACAGGCAAAAAATGCGTCTGGAATTTCTAGAGGAGGTAATTGGCACACCCCAAGGAGAATTGGCATGGGAATTTGTATGGCAGCTAGAAGATAAATCTTTACAGGAAGAATCAACTTATGTTGAGAGATTTGTTGAAAACATTAACTCGTTATTAAAACAGGGTAAGGCCGAAAATACATATAACCTTATTTCTCTCTTCAAAGAATCTATAGATAACCTTTCTTTGAATAGTTCTGTAATTTTCGAGGACGTTTTCAAGGCAATTCTTGAGTGGCATTACGAAATACAACCATATAGACAACCAGATAACAAAGAGACACTTCAGTACAAACGCCTATTGGTAATCCTCAATCCTTTCATCAGACAGGTGTTAGAAAAAGGGTTAGGTTATAACGAAAATCACTATTTTGTTTTTAATACCTTCGAGGATTTTGTCTCTAAATGTGAAGAAAAATATAAAGAAAGACTTATGTCTAATGTTGCAACTACTTTCTTTGAAAATATCGCAGAGTCGCCAGAAGGCCGAAACATCTGGTCAGATTACTTCCCTGAGAAATGGAAAGTTACCAAAGAAACCTTCACAGATAGTCAAAACCTTATGGCAAATCTATGGCTCACTCATTTCTTGAAATGGGCAGAACAAAGAATACAGAAACAATTCGGCAAAGAATTTGAATTGGATAAACAACTAGGAGAGATAACAAAAGGTTTATTCCCTTCGGTCGACCCAATGATTTGGTCCCAAATATTAACATTTCTTATGAGGCCTTGGGGCAAGGAAGGTAGGATGAAGAGTTTTGTCGAAAATACAAGGAGTTTTGGCCATATATCTGTTGGGCCTATAAGTTATGGTGATGAAAGTAAAGTTCAAGAAGTATTGCAAGAGAAGAAAAAAAGAGCAAAAGAACTTGCATTAATTATATTCAAAGGCGAATTTTCTGAAAAGAAGTTAAACGAATATATTAACGAACTTGAGAAATTATCTTTTGAAGAGGAATCTCTTCAAAACAAAAAGGTACAAATTAAGAACATCTTTGAGGACATGCTAAATCTTTTAGAAGAAGAGAAAAATGAGCAGAACTAACGAACATATTAGAAACGCTTCTGCGTTACTAATATTAACTGCCTCTAATAACTTGCACATTATTATTCCGACAGAACAAGCCTTGGAAGGATAGAAAGGGGGAATACCAAGGCTCCCCCCCCTTCATCACCTTCCTCTTTAAGGTTCCCTACTAAATTTCTCAGAGGATTTCTTTTAAGATTACCTACATTAAAGCATGCTCAGGACGAGCTATTTTTCATTATCTAGTTTTTGTTGGACAGTTTTTATCATCCTAAAAGTTTTCCTCATTATTCTTTTTATCTTTTATAACTCCGCTTCATGTTGTGATTTTTCCTCTTCCTTTTCTAAATAGTCTTTTATTTTCTCTACGGTTTCATTTTTGGTGGGTTTGATTTTCAACTCTCGTATAAAGATATCTTCTTCATCTTCACCTTCCTTCAGCCCTCCTATTATTGCACCTATCTGACCGTCCCGAGCATCGAGGTCCGTACGGACCGCTATAAGGGTCTCATCCAACTCGTACCTACCAAACCTACTATATGATGGATTTGAAAGGAGAGCAACAAAGTCATTTTTTACAATCACAGCCATGGGTTTTAAAGGATTAATAGGTGAAGACTTCCAATCTGTGAGAAAAGAAAAGGTACCCTCTGACCTTTCGATCAACGCATACCACCCTTCAGATATCAGAAAAGCATAAAAGTTCTCTTCATTCTGGGCACCAAAAACTACCCCAGCAAATCGGTCCCCAGCGAATCTTACAAATCCACCTCCATAATTCAAAGTAATCGTAGGGTTTCTATAGGTGTTTCCATCAATAAATTTCCAAACTGTCCCGCCTGGCGAAGGTTCTATTGCAAAGTCTCCAAATGGTTGTCTTTCAACAGAATAATCCATCTTGGGCGGTGCCATAATCTGCAAGCTAGCTTTTTTAGTTTTTTCTCCCAGTGAGATTCCCTCTTCATTCCACGCTTCTACACTAGCTTTACTAATTACAAAAGAATCAGGAGCATCTGTATTCTCTCGGACCGATAATTCCATAGACTGATTACCTGAAATTTCACCGCTGTACAGTAGATAGGGTTTCGATCTTTCTTCCGTCAAAGCTTTGACCTCTACTGAATCCCATTTCTCCCTAGTAGGGTTTTCTACCCGTACAACAGCATCAGTGTTATCCTTAGCCCCTTTGACAGTTAAATCGCCTCGAAGGGCAGGGATAGAAAGTTGAATTCCAAGATTCTCATAAGCTTGTGTCAATGTGGCGTTTTTATACTGGGTTTTTATTTGGAGTCTACTTATTTGATCTTCCGATAAATCAGTTTTTTTCTTAACCGAGAAAGAGCAGGTCTCCCCTTTGGGTAAAGGGTCTAGCTCAAACTTTTTGGTGCCAGACTGCGAGGGTAACAACTGAATCACAGAGCTTCTCCATTCAAAATCATTGTTGTTAGTTACTCTTATGATTGCGTCTCCAGTGTCTTGCGCTTTTTCAATTTCAATACCAGGTTTGAGCTTTAGTTCTGGTAAGAAAACATCGAGTTTCTTGGAGTAGGTCCTTTCAATCCCCTCGGAGTGAGCTGAAATCACGATTCTTTTGATTTGTCCGCTTTTAAAGTTTGTATCCTCTCGTATAATGAGTTTCCTCTTTTGGTAAGGTCCAACTCTCCCCAAATCGGCAGATTCCGAGCTACCTTTTCTCGGGATAATTTCCACCGTGACGTCGTTCCATTCATGGGAACCCCTGTTGCTCAAGCTAATTTGTAGGTCCATGTCGGAATCTATCTTTTCGGCGGATAGCTCTGCGTTTAATTGCGGGATGAAGAGATCAACATCCACTTCCGAGCTTACTGGTTTTAGCGTAATGCCTTCGTACTCTGGGTGAATTTCCACTTGCTCTACCTTCTGGTCGGATAATCCTGTCCTCTCCTTGATGGAGAAGGAGCGAGCACTCCCCTCTGGAATACCACCGATATCGACACTTTCGGCATTATTTGATGAGGTAACGAGCTTTACTACGGTAATTTCCCAGTCAAAGGTACTATCGTTGGTTATAGTAATCTTGGCATCACCCGTCTTCTCCAATTCTTGGGCATCAATCTTGGCGGCGGGCCTTGGGCTCGGTCCTAATTCCGCTTCGACCGAGTAATCAATTGAACCCTCAACAAGTCCGTCTGCATCAGAGGCATGAACTCTTATTTTGTTTATCGTCTGAGTTGTTAAGTCAGTATTTTTCTTAACGGAGAAGGAACTTTTACTGCTTTGAGGTATTGAACCTAAATCAACCCAGTCCGAATCTCCTTTCTCAGTAAAAACTACAGCTCTTACGTTTTTCCAGGCATAGGCTCTCTTGTTCGTAATTTGAACTTTTACATCACCAAACTCTCCAATCTTCTCGGTTTCTACCTGGATGTCCTCAGCCCTTAAATTCCGAGGACGTTTCAAAGTAAATTCGTTCCTCTCCAATTTATCCGTACGAATGACGTGGATGGTCAGCTTATCAAAGGAGGGAGGGCCTTCCTCGAAAACATATTCTGCTGAAATTTGACCCACATAACCTTTCATTCCGAAGAAATCTGTTTCCTCAAGGGACGATTGTTCTAGATTTTGTGCTTCCCATTGCTGTCCCGTTCTGTCTTCTAAAACAAATCTCAAGTTATCCTTTTTTAGTCCCGTCTCTCCTTCACTGTAGGTTTTCCGTCGATACACTATTTCCAAAGACTCTTCTGGGTCCGTAACCGTACGCTCATATCTGTCCTTAATTTTTTCTTCTTCCCACAATCTTTTATCTCCCGCATAATGCGAGCCCACCCAGTATACTACGGGGGTATAAACCGTAACTTGGGTACTTCCAAATAAACCTTCAGTCTCCTGAACGCTATGAGACTTTGCGAGCATATCCAGGGCCTCTTCCCAGCTATGATCTTCCACCCAATCCATTATAGCTTCTTTATCGAAGTCTCGGGTGAAGTTCAATTCGAAAATTTCTGGAACATCCGTGCTATCTTGAGCCCCCACAGAAACAGAAGTTGTCATCGTTAAGGCCAAGATTAAGGTTAAAGATAGGACATTTAGAATGGTCGTTTTTTTCATAAATATACCGCCTCCTTATCCATAGGTATTATAAATAAGTGAAAGTAAGAACCAAATAGTTGTCTAACTTTTAGCTTGTCGAGCAAAATAATGTATAAGTTAATATGACGAAAGGATTTGCTTTTGATAAGAAGAGGTCGAACAGAGATACTTTCATTTTTAGCCTCTTCTTCCTTTTATAATTTTGCATTCCATTCATGGCCTAGAAATAGCCTTAAGCAGTAATTTTGCCCCTGTAATCAAATTCTGGCCACTCTAGGGCAATCATGTGTAAGCAACGGGATTACCAAGGCACCCCCTAATCCCGTCGATGGGAAATTTCCGACAGAACCAACCTTGGTTACTGTAGGCCAGCTAGAAAAACTACAATTCTCAGCCTCTTCTTCATATCTTTGTGTATCCCGAAAACCTTCTGAGGCCACCTAAGACTGTAAATATGCCTCCTCAATTGAATTCTGGCCACTTTGAAGGTAGATATTGATCCCACCAAGAGCCTACTCATTTCACGTGGACGTGAATCCTTCATTTCAGCAAGAAATCGTACGATTAGGCCACCTTTAAAGTATTTTTCCCATCTTTTT
>CAZSNS010000078.1:2516-6766 GCA_964608515.1 Hadarchaeota archaeon (SeqCode) | reverse complement strand
AACTTGAAATCAGGATGGCGGATTTGAAGTATTTGAAGCTTCACGAGGAGATTGTAAGCTCATATTTAGAAGATTTAGTTGATTCTTTAGAAGAAGACGGGATGATTTATGATCCAGTGATAGTTGACAAAGTCACAGGAGTTGTTTTAGATGGAATGCATCGAGCAGCTGCCATTTCAAATCTAGGTTATAATAAAATTCCTGCTTGTTTCATCGACTATCACAATTCAAAAATCGAGTTAGGCAGCTGGTGTAGAGTTTTCAAAGATTTGGATATGGAAAAGGCTGTGAAAATTTGTGAAAATAATGGTTTTAATCTTGTGAAAGAGGATTGTGAGAAAGTTTTGGAAAAGCTAGAGGAGAGAGTTTTACAATTGTTTCTGATTTCTAAAGATGAATGTTTTGCAATATTACCAGAATTTGGTTCAGTTCGGGAATTATTTGAAGCCGCTGATGGGATAGAAGAAGCTTTAGTAGAAAAGGATTTTGAGTTTCGTTATCTTGCCGAGAAACATATTCTAGAAAAACTTGAACAAAACGAAACCGGTATTTTGATCCCGCCTGCGGAGAAAGAAGAAGTTATAGAAGTTTCTCATTCTGGTTCTGTTTTTTCTCACAAAATGACTCGTCATGTGGTTCCAGCTAGACCTTTGAGAGTGGATGTTCCCCTTTCTTGGCTCAGAGAAAATCTTTACGTCGCTGATAAGAAGATGACGGAACAATTGGAAGAACGGAAAGTTAAACATTTACCTGCAGGCAGCGAGTTTGAAGGAAGAGAATATCAAGAAGCATTAGTTATTTTTGAAGAAAAAAATTCTACAGATTCAAAATAGAAATGAAAAACTAACTGAAAATGCGCGCTTTTGGATTATCAGATAATGAGTAGAAATAAGCTTTTTTAATGAAGGCATACGAAATTGGACGAAAAGGAGATATTATGGGCACTAGAAAACATTTGATATTGTTGGTTTTCGTTGTATCCCTCGCTCTGTGCTTGGGACAAGGGGTTGAATCTGTCAGTGCGGAAACGAAAAGTTCGGAGATCATATCTTCATTTGACACACCGGATGACTTTCCGAATGGTTTGGCGTGGGATGGGATGGATCTCTGGCATGCAGATTCAGATAAGATTTATGAGTTGGACACTAGCGGTAATGTAATATCCTCTTTTGATGCTCCAGGCTTCACCTCGAGCGGGTTGGCGTGGGATGGGGAACATCTTTGGCTTGCAGATTCGATGAGAGGGGAGATTTATGAGTTGGACACTAGCGGGAATGAAATATCTTCTTTTGAATCTCCTGGTTCTTCCCCAACTGGTTTAGCGTGGGATGGGGAACATCTTTGGCTTGCGGATTCTGATGATAATAAAATTTATGAACTGTATACTGAAGGAAATGTGATATCTTCAATCGATGCACCTGCAAAAGATCCTCGAGGCCTCGCTTGGGATGGTGAATCTCTCTGGAATTCGGTTTCTCCGGAATTGATGGATAGGAAGATTTATGAGTTGGATACTGAGGGGAATGTGTTAGCTTCTATCGACTTCCCCGGATCTTTACCTAGGGGTTTGGCTTGGAGTCAGGATTATCTTTGGCTCGCAAGATCTGATACGGAAAGGATTTACGAGTTAAATATTGTGACTTCTACCCAGGAAGATTCGGGTGATAATACAGAGGAGGAACCGGGTGAGGAAACGGAGGAGGACAATTCTGCGACTGGTTTTGTTTTTATTGCTCTGATAATTGGGATTATTGTTGCTGGTGTTTGGTACTGGAGAAAGTAGGGCATTAATTGGAAAGTTTCTATTTTTGGAATTGTTTTCTTCAGGCAGGTTGTCTAAAAATTTGATAAAAGATTAGTTATTTTTTCACTTTTCTAATTCTTTTAAAATCCTCAAAGCTTTTTCAGAAAGTTCTGTTGCTTTTGTTCCTATCATCCTTATCATCGGTTCCTTACCAACTGCTCCTTCGTCATAAATTATGTCAGGAACTTTTCCCAAATCTTCGATAACTGAATCAGGACCCCACTTCATCGTTTTTGTGTCTTCAGGTTCGTCTTTTCTATCGAAACTACCTATTTCAAAACCTAAATCTTTACATTTCGACAATATTTTTTCCGAATATTTTATATTCATAGCGGCTCTGTGGTCGATATCATGCTTCATCACACTTAATACGAGATTTGCCATATGTTCGGAACCGCCAGGTGAAGGAATACCGGCCAGATAAGGACGGTCTCCTACTATTATTATTCTTCCGGTGAGTCCGATTACGTCTTCTTTTCTTTGCGCGTTTCGTGGAGCCATGGAAATATTTGTCCCGACTTCGGGAATTAGTTGTTTAAATTTAGGTTGTCCCACAAGTTTTCGGGAAGCTTTCTGAACTTCTTTCACCTCTTCGCCGCCTGAGGCCATTTTCCACTCTCTCGCCATTGGGTTGACGACCTCTTGTCCTTTTCCTATGTTTAGTCTTCTTTTCACTGCGTCCAGCATGAAGTCTCCGGCTTTTTTCACTGCCGGTTGTATTTCTTCTCCCATTGCTAATTGTGAGGTTATTGCTGCGGAGAAAGTGCAACCGGTGCCGTGAATATCGTCGGCTTCAACTCTTTCTGTTTCATATTCGAGAAAATCGTTCCCATGCAGTAATATGTTATGAATTTTAGGTTCGTCCAAGTGTCCTCCTTTGATTAGTATATCTTCAGGGCCGAATCTTCCGATTTTTTCTGCGGCGTCTTTCATGTCATCAACCGATTCTATTTTCATGTTTGCTAGTTCACTCGCTTCATTTAGGTTGGGAGTTACGAGTTTCGCTTCTCCTATCAAGTCTTTTAGAGCTCCGAAAGCTCCCATTTCGAGAAGCGAGTCTCCGCTCGCCGCTTCCATCACCGGATCTACCACAAGATTTAGGTCGTATTCTTTCGTTTTTTCCACAACAGTTTCGATAGCATCTCTTTTACTGAGCATTCCCGTCTTAGCCCATTTAACATCAAAATCTTTCATGACTGCATCGATTTGTTTCTCTACGAATTCTGCCGAGACATGGGAAATATCTTCAACACTTTGAGTGTTTTGGGCTGTTAACGAGGTTATAACGCAAAGGCCATGGACTTCGAAAGCCGCAAATGTTTTTAGATCGGCTTGTATCCCAGCGCCACCGCCTGAATCGGATCCGGCTATCGTTAGGGCCGAGACTGGTTTTATTTTTTTCACTCTATTACCTCCCCCTCTAAATATGTAGGTTCTGCTTTAGTAATTTTAATTTTGACGAATTCTCCCGGTTTTGCATCTTCAATTATTACAGGTTTGTAATTATTAATACGGGCTTCATAACCGCCCTTCTCACCCTCTTTTATCACGAGCCCCTCATCAATTTTTCCTACATATTTTTGATTTTTTCCTAAGCTAATGTCTTCCATAAGAGTTGTCATTTCCTTTGATCTTCTTTTCTTTTCCTCACTAACCACCTGCTCCATATTTTTTGCTTCTGTTCCAGGCATGGGGGTGAATCTAGTAAGATTGACTTTATCGGGTTTTGTCTCTTTCAAGAGTTTACAACTATCTTGAAATTCTTCTTCGGTTTCACCAGGAAAGCCTACTATAATATCTGTAACTAATTGTAGGTCTGCGAACTTTTCCTCGAAAGAGTCCACAATTTCTCTAAAATCTGCTACTGAATATCCCCTCCCCATTTCTTCTAAAATCCTATCATTACCGCTTTGAATAGGAACGTGTAGAAAAGTGTAAATTTTGTCACTTTCGTAAGATTCTAAAAGTTTCGGTAAAATTTTTTTCGCATTTTTTGGATTCATCATACCTACTCTAACTCGGAATTTTTCAGGAATGTTTGAGATTTTATTGAGTAATTCGGGAAGGTCCATACTTTTACGAAAATCCAATCCATATGCGGCAGTATCTTGAGTAGTTATGTAAATTTCTTTACGACCTTCGCTTATTTCTTCTCTAACTTGTGTAGTGATTTTTTCCGGATTAAAACTACGCAACTTGCCTCTAGCAAATTTAACGCAACAATAACTACAGTTGGAAGTACATCCTTCTGCGATAGGTATAGGAGCACTAATATTGCTTTTTTTGTATCGGGACCCTACTGATTTTTTTGATTCCCCTTCAATCTCTTTGATGTTTCTTTCCCCCTTCGAGATTCTTTTCACTACATCCACTATTCCATCTACAGTAAGACAAGATACTATCCCTGCAAATTCGCCGATTTCTTCTATTTTTCCAATCTCTATAA
>CAZSNS010000078.1:0-2402 GCA_964608515.1 Hadarchaeota archaeon (SeqCode) | reverse complement strand
TCGTCCGTTTAACCGCGCAAGTATTTACTATGATAATTTCTGCTTCTTCAATATCTTCAACTATCTCATGTCCCGCTTTTTCTAATCTCCCCAGCATTAATTCCGTATCGCCTTGATTCATGGTACATCCATAAGTTTCCGCATATATTTTCATATTATCCCAAAGTGTTATTTATCAACGCTTAAGCATTAAAACAAGCGGAGATTGACAAATGAAAAAGATACAAATATCCATTGCACAGCTCGATAATTACGGGCCTTGGACCGTTTCACCGGAGCCTAAGCCTGAGGCTTATTTGCAAATGCTTCAGACTAGGTTGTTTGCTGATTTGGAGGAGGGGTTTTCTGAACATGGTGGTTTGGCGTTTATAACGAGGTTTGATAACACTTTGGCGATTTCGAATGGTTTGACTATGGAGGATCATGTGGAGATTCAGGAGAGTATTCGGGAGAATTATCCCGTTTCCGTGAGTTTTGGAGTGGCTACTGCTAAAAGTGCGTATGAGGCGCAAAAGCTTGCTAGTAAGTCACTTCAAGGTACGGGGAGTGCTCAGTCTGAGGATAGGGTAGAGGAGATTATTGGGGATACTTTAGATTTTCCGGAGGAGAGTCTTGTTCAAATTGCTCATATTGATATTGATAGTGTTACAAGTTACACAGATGTTGATCCGATTTACGATACTCATCATTTGATTCAAAAGGTTCATCTGTCACTTTCTGAATCTTTGTCTTCGTTAGATGGTTTGGTGTTTTATACCGGAGGGGATAATTTTATGGCTCCTTCCAACGGGTTGAGTGTTGAGAATATTTTGGAGGTTTTGGAGGAAGTGGAAGAGGATACAGGTATAAAGTTAAAAGCTGGTGTTGGTAGGGCGCCGGAGGCAGTTGAAGCGGCTTATTTGGCGAGTGAGGGTTTACACGCTATTAGAGATGGTGAAACAGAGGAGAAGGTTTATCTTAAAAATGATTGAAGATTTGGTTATCTCAACAGTTTGATTTTTAGTCAGGTTATGAAAATAATACATGGTTGAAAAGATGATTAGGAAATTCATTCCCGATTTAACAACGATCGTAAACGGTCGAATTACTCAGCTCGTAGAGGAAGGGGATTTAAAAGGAGTGGAAATTAATCTCCCCAATGTAATTTTTGCAGAATTAGAATGTCGAGCTGATAAAGGAAAGGATTCAGGTTTTAGTGGATTGTCTGAACTGAAGAAGTTGAAAGAATTTTCAGCTGAAGGTTTGATAGAATTCTCTTTCACTGGAAAAAAACCATCCTCTGTTGAGAGTTTAACTCAGACAGAGATCAAATCTATGATTCGAGATGTTGCGAGGGAGAAGGAAGGGACTATTGTAACAAGTGATGAGGTAATGGCTGATTCTGCGGAAGTTGAAGGGTTGGATGTTAGGTATTTGAAACCTATTCATGAAGAGGAGACCGAACCTAGATTGTTCGAATTTTTTGAACCTGAAGCTATGTCTGTCCATCTTAAGGAAGACGTTCATCCGATGGCGAAAGTCGGGCGTCCGGGAAGTTTTGAGATGAAGCGAGTCAGTGAGGAGCCTTTGGGAAGGGCTGAGATGCGTGAGATTGCTCAGGAAATAACTGAACTTGCCAGGAGAGATCCTCATGGGTATATTGAAGTGGAGATGGAGGGGGCGAGCATGATTCAGTTGAAGGAGTATCGGATAGCGATAGCTAGACCTCCCTTTAGTGATGCTTTGGAGATTACGGCTGTTAGGCCGGTTGCGGATGTTAGGTTGGATGATTATGCGCTTTCTGATAAGTTGAAGAATCGTTTTAATGAGCAGGCGGAGGGTATTTTGGTTGCTGGTTCTCCGGGTGCTGGTAAGTCGACGTTTGCTCAGGCTTTGGCGGAGTTTTATAGGAAGGAGGGTAAGGTCATTAAGACGATGGAGTCTCCTAGGGATTTGCAGGTGGATGATGAGGTTACTCAGTATACTGCTTTGGAGGGGGATATGGGTTTGACTTCTGATATTTTGTTGATGGTTCGTCCTGATTATACTATTTATGATGAGTTGAGACGTTCTGATGATTTTGAGATTTTTGTTGATATGCGTTTGGCTGGTGTGGGGATGGTTGGTGTGGTTCATTCAACTAAGGCGATTGATGCTGTTCAGAGGTTGATTGGTAGGGTGGAGTTGGGGATGATTCCTATGGTTGTGGATACTGTGATATTTATAGAAGGTGGTAGGATAGAAGAGGTTTATGCTTTGCGTCCTACAGTGGGAGTTCCTCATGGGATGGGGTCGCCTGATCTCGCCCGTCCGATGGTTGAGGTTCAAGACTTTGAAACTGGCGAGCCTCGATATCAGATTTATTCGTTTGGTGAACAGGTTGTTGTTATGCCTGTGAAAGAGAGGGAGATTAGTTCGGAAGG
>CAZSNS010000077.1:0-7015 GCA_964608515.1 Hadarchaeota archaeon (SeqCode) | reverse complement strand
ACTTGAGTTTCTCCAAGTTCTACAAGTGCTGAACCTTCTGCGTTTTCAACCCAATCTGTTTTGATGTTTATCTCTCTATATTCGTCCATTTCTCTGGCGTCAACTCTTTTTCCTTCTTCAGCTAAGTCCACGATATAATCTCTTTTGACCGTAGCAATTATTTCTCTTTCACTCATTTTCTTCCACCTTTGAATATTTTTCTTCAAGGGCATCTCTCTGCTTGTCGTAAACTTGATTGCAACCCTCGATTGCAAGATCTAATGCTTCTTCGAACTCATGAGGTTCAAAATTTCCGTCCATCTGTAACAATGTTACCTTTTCTTTTTGAGGCATGTAAGCTATTGGCATATCTCCATCACCGAATTGATCCTCTTCTTTTTGAAGATCCAAAATAATCGAATCTCCAGCTTTTCCGGAAGCAATCGAAGCAACCAAATCACGCATCGGAATACCAGCATCCGCCAAAGCTACAGAAGCAGCGGTAATTCCTGCAGTTCGAGTCCCAGCACTCGCTTGAAGCAACTCCATCGAAACATCGATAACAGACCTGGGATATCTCTCAAGAAAAACAGCAGGCTCCAAAGCTTCTCTAGCCACCTTGGAAATCTCCGTAGACCGACGACTTGGCCCTGGTCTCTTTCTATCATCAACTGAGAATGGGGCCATATTGTACCTAACTCTTAGAACTGCTCTGTTTGTTTTCTGTAAGTGTCTCGGATGCATTTCTCTTGGTCCGTAAACAGAGGCGATCGCTTTGTTTTTCCCTAGTTCCAAATATGCTGATCCGTCTGCTTTTTCTAGCATTCCTGCTTTTATTGTGAGAGGTCTCATTTCGTCTGCCTCTCTTCCGTCTAGCCGCTTTCCGTTTTCGTCAATGAATTGTTCAGGTTCTTCTACCATCTTTTACCTCCTTTTATTCTTTTTCTAAGAATTCTCGAATTCTATCAGTAAGTCCACTAGTGTGGGCTTCTTCTTCTATCTTAAATATAGCTTCTATAACCCTGTTCGTATCTTCTTGGCTATCTCCCCACACCATTATCCGCCCGTTTTGTCCGACGGATAAGTCACAATTTCCAACTTTTTGTAATATTGAAATCATAGACCCTTTTCGCCCGATTACTCGAGGTATTCTGGAAGGATTTATTTCAATAAGTCTCCCACCAGAGATTTTCCCTCTCTCATCATCGGTAACTTCCAAAGTAATATTCATTAATTCATCAACCTCGCTAATCCTCGCTTCGGCGGTGTTTCCAACCTCTAAAAACTCATCGAGACTATGCTTGTTCAGGTCTACTTTTCTTTGAAGTAAAGATGAGACTGATAATTTACCTTGATAAGGTGAACTAATATCTAACATCCAACCGGCATAATAATCATCCACGACAATTCCAATAATTCTGTCTCCTTCTTTCGGAGTATACCTCCCTTCAAGAGGGATAACTCTAATCTTATCTCCACGCTTATCTGCGAGACCCATTTGCGAAGCTCTTATATCCTCACCATCTTGGAAGACTCCATCTCCCAAAATATAATCTCCTTCCGCTAAGATTTGTCCCGGTACTACAAACTCTCTTTCTTCCACATGCATCATTCTTCAACCACCTTTGTTTCTACGTCCCCATTAGTTAAATCATTAATTTTCTTAAAAAATTCAGACTGCATCCCTGCCGGAATTTCAACTTTAGCCGCCCATGATCCGTCGTCTAACCATTCATCTTCCTTTATTTCTGCAAAATCATCAATTGCTCCATATGCTTTACTCCCATGTTCAGGAGGAAATTTAGCTATGATAGTTCTGGTTTCGAAACTTAAAGGTATAATCGGCCGAAGCTCTTCAACTACATCTGATAACTGTTCTTCAGCATTTTTGAAGGGATCAACTTGGAAGTTGGTTTTTTCAAGAGCGTTTCTTATCCTCTTGGGAGGGTGAGGCATGTCTTTTTGCGGGTCAACTGCTCTTCTCGCAATAAGCGATATAATTTCTTTTTTCCTTTCTTTCCTCATCTCTTTTCTCTGCCTAGTAGTAACTTGAATATCCCCTTCGTTAATAACTTCCTTCGCTACTTCCAGAGGATTTGAAGTGTCGAAAATTTCTTCCATTTTTTCCTCGGAAGCTTTCTTACCTCTACCAGAATCCTTGAACACTTTTTCAGCTGCAAGAACTTCTTTAATATCTACATCTTCACCTGCTCGAAAGTCTAAAGCAAGATCCGGATCGACCAAAACTTCAAACTCAGTCCCGTGAGTAGACAACCTAGCAACAACTGCGTCTTCTAATTTAACCATTCCAATCAAACAACCTAGTAATGATCATGAAATTATTCCCCTATTCAGAAACCTCTAAAACTTCGGATATTTCTTCCTTGCCCATCTTGATAAACCTTTTATTTTCAGCTTCCACCTTCGCCATTTCCACCTTCTCAGCTTTCAAATCACCCTCAATCACTTTATCCAAAGCATTCAATGCTAACTGAACCAACTCATCCACATCCATACTCTCATCATAATTATCTTCCAAAACCTCAGTAGCCTCTTCAGCCCCACCACCAATAGCATGAGCCTTATAAGCAGCAACTACACCACTAGGATCAGTCTCAAACAAATGAGGACCTCTCTCTCCAACACCACCAATCAAGAACCTTGTTCCGAAAGGTCTGACACCACCATGCTGAGTATACATTTGTTTTGTATCACCCATAGTCTTAGCTAAACTTTCCACAGACACAGGTTCATCATATCTCAACCGATTAACTTGAGCTTCCACTCTAGCTTGATCCATCAAAACCCTAGCATCTGCTATCAAACCAGAAGCTACGGCACCAATATGATTATCAATTCTAAATATTTTCTCAACAGAACCGTCCTCCACCAATTTGCTAGTAGTCCTCCTTTCAGCAGCCAACACAATACCATCATCAGTCTTAGCACCAAGGGCAGTATAACCTCTCTTCACAGCCTCTTGAGCATACTGAACCTGGAACAACTTACCATCTGGACTAAAGACCGTAATGGCCCGATCATAACCTCTTCCACCTTGTGCAAAAGCCATTTCTTTTTCCCTTTCCTATTTCAAAATACACGTCAGTTGCGGTAAACAGTTTTTAAAGGAGCGTATATAACTTTTTGTGTTAGATAACTGTTCTTTGTTTTCTTTTCGGAAATATTTTGATTTTTCCAATTTCTCCATATAACACTTCATTTATTCACATTTAAAAATTAGAATAGGAGAAAAAAGTACCTATATTTTTCAATCTACGAACACTTTGCTTAGGAGTTGGACACGAGGAGTCAGATTAATCTCTTACTCCTTCCTCTGATATTCTAAACTGCGAACTTTCAGGAGGTAGTTCCGGATGATCTATCAACTTCGCTTTACGCTTCTCTTTCTTACTCTTCTTTAGATACACTCTGATAGTTGCTGCATGACCCAAAACATGACCACCTATTGGCTTAGTCGGATCACCGAAGAAAGAATTAGGATCGGATTGAACATGATTCGTAACAACCACTGCTAGATTATGCCTTTCAGCAAGATCATGTAAATCACTTAGATGCTTCCCAAGCTTTTGCTGTCTTTCAGCAAGTGCTCCTCGGCCTACATATTCTGTTCTGAAGTTGGACATCAATCCGTCCACTACTAAGAGTTTTACTTCATTTCCGTTAGCGATTTCTGAAACTTTTTCAACTAGAAGCATTTGGTGGTCGGTTGTTGAACCTCTGGCTACGTGTATTTTTTCTAGAGTTTCGTGGGGGTCTCTGTCCATTCCTTTTGCCATTTTCTCTATTCTTTCGGGTCTGAATGTGTGTTCTGTATCGATGTATACTACGTGTGGGTCGTTTCCGTCTTCTCCCTCTAGAAGTTGTGTGTTTACGCTTAGTTGGTGTGATAGTTGTGTTTTTCCAGTTCTAAATTCTCCGTAGAATTCTGTAATTCCTTGTGTTTCCACTCCCCCTCCGAGCATTTTGTTTAGACTTTCACTTCCGGTTGGGATTTGATCTACTTCTTTCCGTCTTTGGAGTACATCTGTTCCTAGTTCGTAACCCATTCCATCGACATTTTCTTGCGCTCGTCTAATCACTTTAGCTGCTTTTGATTCTCCAATCTCTGCTGCGCTGGCGAGTTCTGGAGGAGTTGATGTGGCTATGCTTTCTAGGTTATCAAATCCGGAGTCTAGAAGTCTCTCTTCCGTAGCTGCTCCAACTCCTTTCAAATCTGAAGGACTGCTCATTTTTTCACCTCTTCTTGATTATGGTTTGTGATTTCCCGGCGGTCGGGGGTAAGGAGGCTGGTGCCGTATTTTTCCTTCCCCGACCCCGGTCACCACAGTTTCTAGGAGTATTAATAAAGAAGTGTCTTGTCCGGTGGGGTAAGTGAAAGTAAAAATAATCTCTAAAAAATCTAGAAGAAGAAAAGTTTGATAGATTAGTATTTGTCAAAAAATGATTTTTCAAGAATATTTCCTAGGTCTTTTTTGGAAATAGGCTCTATAGTAACAATTTTTTCATTATGAGTGTAAAATATGTTCGCTGTTACCTTTTTGTCATTAAAAACTTCGTCTAAAACGTGATAATACGCGCTCAATTGTTTTACGTATTCTTCCTCGTTTTTCCTACTCATATCGGTCTTATAATCAAATATTTCAACAATATTCTTCTTTTTGTTGATTAGATCTATAGTTCCGCTTAGTGTTACCTTTCTTTTCTTGGTTTTTAGAGGGAGAAAACAACTTTGCTCCGGAATAAGTTCACCTTCTAAGGATTCAATAAATTTTCGAACATTTTCCTCATCTTCGTTCTCACTACTCACCTTTTTTCCTTTGGCGAGATTTTCAGCGAATGAATGAACTTTTGTACCGAATTCCATGCTTTTTCCTTCGCTTTCTATATCACCCATCAGTGAATGGACGGAGAGCTTGACGGGGGAAGAAACAGTAGGTTTTTCAATTACTAACTCACTTGGTTTAGTTTCTTCCTCTCTAATTTCTTCGATTTCAGGCTCAATTTCTCGGGCTTCAATGTCTAAGTCTTGGAAAAATCTACTAGCTTTTCCTTTTTCTGCTGTGAAAAAAAGATAACGTTGAGCCCGCGTCATTGCTACATACATAAGCCGTCTCTCTTCATCATAATCCCCAGTTAGACACTTATACAGCAGTTCGGTTCTCCAATTATCATAAACATACGGAATATCACGTTCACTATATTCTCTTTTCTGTCTTAATCCAATCGGATCATCATAATCAATAGCCTTGAATTTTCCAGTTGTGCTAGGAAAATGACCTTGATTAACATCGGAAATGAAAACAATCGGGTGTTCCAAACCTTTCTCAGCATGTATAGTCCGAACTTTAACCACATTCTTTTTCGGAGTATTATCAACCTCGTAACTTTTCCCATACTCAATATTATCCTCAATAAACTGGATTATCCTCCCCAAATTCATATAAGAACTATTAAAAACAGACTGGAGAACCTCAATCACCTTATCAGCAAAAGCATTATCAATCCCATACTCATTGAACACCTTCCTCGCGACAGAAGTAACATTTTTAGAACCTTCAAGAACCTTACGAAAATCTAACATATCCTCAGGATAAGACCGATCATCGAGAAAATTTTTGATTTCATCAAGAGTATAACCAGCCCGCTCCAAAACTACAGACCAACCCCTCTTCGAATGCTCATAATCAAGAATCCTCAACCAAGCAAGAAGTATCTTGGCCGGATTGGTTTTGAAGATTTCTGTTCCGCCTTCATAAACTAGTGGAATGTTGTATTTTCTTGCTTTTTCTTGTAGTTTTAAACCGAATTTGGATCTTCTTACTAGAATCACTATATCTTCATAATCTGGATTTTTCCACTCTTCTTCTTTCTTGATTTTGTAATCAGAGTTGTGGACTATTTCTTGAATTTTTTCCAGAATCGTTTCTTTCTCCTCTTCGCTTTTGAGGGCCTCTATCTCGGTAGGTTCTTCTTTTTTCTCTTTTGATTTGAGAGAAGTAATTCCTTCTTGGATCTTTTGGATATCTAATTTTTCTTTTCTTGTAGCTTTTAGAGAAAGGCTTTGTTCTGAAAAGTCGAGGATTTGTTGAGTTGATCTATAATTGTTTTTCAAAGGAATTGTTTCTATATTCTTAATAGGATAATCTATTCGAGGATAATTGGAATTTAACTCCTGCTTATATCTTTTGAGCCGTTCTTCAAATTCTCGAATATTTTTAACATCTGCGTACTGGAACGAGTAAATGCTTTGTTTCCAATCTCCGACCGCACAAATGTTGTTGTCTTTTGCTAGAAGGAGTGATAGTTTGAATTGGATTTCACTTGTATCTTGGAACTCGTCTATCATTATATATTCATAACTAATTTCTTCTCTTAGCTCGTGATTTTCGTGGAGAAGCACATATGCGAACATCATTAAAAAATTAAAGTTTAGATAATTTCTCCCCAGAGAATATCGAATATATTCCCGATATAGATCATGAACAAACTCCTTAAGTTCAGCCCTATCCTCATTAAAGGCTATTTCTGCAAATTTTTCTGGAACTTGTTTACAACCTCTTTGCCCGCGAATTTCGTTCATTTCGGGAGCTTCTTCAGTGAAGCATTTGTCTTTGAAACGATAGAGGCGATATCTCAAATCGGATTGTCTATCCCCCTCATTTTTCGGTTTATTTGCTTCTTCGAATAATTTCTCGAATTTTTGAAAGTTTCCTTCAAGATAATCTTCACCCTTCATGAACCAACCTCTTTCAGTCGGGAATATTCCCTTAGAAGCAAGCGTCTTTAACAAATGGAGCAAATTGGTGGAGTCATGAATTATACGATAAAAATCGTCATATTCAGGATTGTTTTCTATAAAATTGTCTAAAAATCTTCTAAACTCTTGCTCCTCCAAAACCTCGTTCTCCATTATCTCAGTGGAAGGAGTTATCCTATCATCAATATCCAAAAGCTCAGGAGCTTCAAAACCATGAGAATCAACCACTCTCTTACAAAGACTATGAAAAGTACGAAT
>CAZSNS010000076.1:1435-7693 GCA_964608515.1 Hadarchaeota archaeon (SeqCode) | reverse complement strand
AAGGCAATAATAATATAGGTTTTTTTTTTTTTTTTTGATATTTCAGCATATAAAAAGATTAACCCCTCGACCGGGATATCGAGGGGCTCCTTTTGGTTGGAGCAAATTTTCACAAAGTGATTTTCACTCCTGTTTATACCAGTCGCTACTAACGTCAGCTCGTTCATACACTCCTGCTGATTTATTATTATCCACGTACACTTCTTTGAAATTGTCATTAATGGCGGTGTCATCAACGTCCACCCCATTCCCTATCTCTACCGAGGTAAGGTCATTGCCCACAAACGCCTCCTTACCGATTACCGTCACGCTGTCAGGTATATCGACCTCGGTTAGGTAATTATTCCGGAACCCTCCCTCCATGATTTTCTCCACACTATTTCCAATATCAACCGATTCGAGTTCATTCGAACTAAATGCATTCGTCTCAATTAACGTCACGCTGTCCGGTATTTTCACCGAAGTAAGATGATACATTCGTTCAAATGCCTCTTCTCCAATTACTTCCACGTCGACGTCGTTTATTTTTGATGGGATAACTACGTCTGTCGGGCCCTCTTCTTTATTGTATCCCGTTATTGTTTGTGTTCCTTCATTAAAATCAAAATAACTCGGATCAGTTACTTCCCCGTCTTCTGTTTCACCGTTTTCGGGTGGTTGGTCCGGCATGAGGGTGCCACACCCCGACGTGAAAAGAGCCAGCGAAAGGATTAGAAGAAATAGTAAAGCAAGTTTGCTTTTTCTCATTCTTTTTCAGCCTCCTTAGAATAATTCGATTATAGAAAAAACGGGAAATCTATCCAAATATGGCAGGTGAAAACGGTGGGTTAGCAGAAAGGAGTACGAAAATCGTAAGCAAGGACCTATAATGCTTTTGTGTTGTGGCTTTGTTTATCGGGAGGATAAAATAGTGGAATATAGCCAGTATCGGGAACTAGAGATATCGGAGATAGGAGTGGGTTGTTACGGCCTGGGTGGTGCGTACGGCCCTGTAGATGAAGATGGATACAAAGAAGTTTTACGAAAAGCTTATGAGTCAGGGGTAAACCTATTTGACACAGCCGAAGCTTATGGGGAAGGTGCGGAAAGGATATTGGGTGATGTACTCGAACCCTTTCGGGGTGAGGTGTACATCTCCACCAAGGTCGGTGGAAAGAAAGATATAGAATCACCTCTTTCTTATAAACACGTTAAACAGGCCTGCCATAAAAGCCTTGAGAGGCTCCAGACTGATTATATAGATGTATATTTTATTCACTTCGATGATCCAGATACTCCCGTGAGTGAAACTCTAAGAGCGCTAGATGACCTTAGATCTGAGGGTAAAATAAGACATTATGGTGTAAGTCACTTACCCATCCAAAGGATAAGAGAATACCTAGAAAAGGGAGACGTTTCGTTCTGTTTAATGGAATTGAGCCCGGTAGCGAGGAAGAGCACGGAGGAACTACTACCCCTTTGCAGGAAGTATGGTGTCAAGGGTATGGCTTTCAGCATTACCGGTAGGGGGATACTTACTGGCAAGATCAGGAAAAATGAAGGGTTCAAGGAGGGAGATATTCGCAAATTGGACCCTCAATTCAAAAAAGCTAGATTCGACTCAGCCATGAAAATTACGGAACGGTTACAAGATCTGGGCGATAAATATAACAAAACTTCCACCCAGGTAGCGATAAATTGGGTTCTCTCACAGGAAGGTATAATAAGCGGCTTAACCGGTGCTTCTTCTAAGGAACATCTCGATGAGAACTTGGGGGGTTCCGGTTGGAGGATGAAAAAAGAAGACCTTGAGGAGTTAGAAATATTTTTAGAAAGTGAAGATAAGAAACTGGCTAAAAAAGAGCCAGAACTAATAAAAGAAATCTTAACGGGTGAACTTCCTGCCGAGGACCTCAAAGCTTTGCACGATCTGATCTACGCGATAGAGGCATCGATTGATCAAGGTATGGCAGAAGAGAAAGAGCTAACTCCTGTCGCCAGGGAACTTTTAGAGTTTAGGAAAAGTGAAGGAGATATAGAGAAAAACAGACTGGAACAGAGCCGGAACAAGTTGAAGGAAATTATTCTATGATTCTAGTTACGTGAATTAAGAAAACATCGAAAAAGTCCAGCCCTCTGCACAATAACCGATAACTGGGGTATCCTGGAGGAATCCCGAGGGGCGAATAACAGTATTATGTAGCGCGAAAATGTTCGTTAAACTGTGGCTCGAGATCTATAGAAAAAACGGGAAATCTATCCAAATTTGGCAGGTGAAAACAGAAGTTCATGGGGAAATAAATTTCTTATAGGAGATTAGTACGTAAAGTGGTACGAAAATCGTAAGCAAGGACCCTATTCTTATTATTTGTTTTCTAAACTATAGTACTGTTATTATTATTATTACGATTTTGGACAAGTGAAAGTGTGGGTGTGATTGAAGATGGATGTTCGAGACGAGGTTGGTCCATGGACCGAAATAAAATTAGAGATCATAAGAAAGTACGCCAAGGCTTACTCCACGATACTTTCTTCTGCAAACCTTAATAAGCACATTTATATTGACGCTTTTGCTGGAGCAGGGGAGTGTATCTCCAGAGAATCGGGGGAAATACTTAAAGGAAGTCCTTGCCAAGTATTAGAAGTAGATCCACCTTTTACAGAGTATTACTTTGTTGAATTAGATCCCGAAAAGAATCAGTTTCTTCAACAAACTGTCGGTTCTCATGATGACGTACATTTTTACGAAGGAGATTGTAACGAAGTTTTACTTCAAAAGATTTTCCCAGAAGCACGGTATGGAGATTATAATAGAGCTTTATGTCTGCTAGATCCCTATAATTTGAATGTGAATTGGGAAGTTATTAGAAAAGCTGGAGAAATGGGTTCCATCGAAATTTTTCTTAATTTTCAGATTCATGATGCCAACAGAAATGTGCTTTGGAGCAACCCGGAAGAAGCCAAGCAAAAACAGATAGATAGGATGGATTCTTTTTGGGGGGATAGTTCTTGGCGAGATGTTGCTTATCGTTCGGAGAAAACTCTATTCGGCCAGCAAGAAAAAAAGCGGGATGTAAAGAATATAGTTTCGGCCTTTCGGGATAAGCTAGAAAGTGGTGCAGGTTTTGATTATGTCCCTGAACCTACTTTATTTAGCAATTCGACAAATGCTCCTTTATACTATCTTTTCTTTGCTTCACAAGAGCCCGTGGCTAAGAATATTGTTCAGGATATTTTTGATGACTATCGACATGAATTGCGTAACCTGTGAGAGAAGAAAATTCCATTCCTTAACCTATTGTAAGTGGAGGACATATGTCTAAGAACTCTGGTATTGCAGTAAAGTGAGCCCTGGATGCGAAAACTGTTATGCTGAGAGGTTTGCTAAAAGGCTCAAGGCTATGGGTAACCCGAGATATGAAAATGGTTTCCAGTTAACTTTGCATCGCGATAAGATTGAAGAACCGTTGGGTTGGAGAAAACCCCGCTACGTATTTGTGAATTCAATGAGCGATCTTTTTCATAGGGAAGTGCCGCTTGAATTTATTCAAAGAGTTTTTGATGTAATTAAGCAATCCGATAATCACATTTTTCAAGTTCTTACCAAACGTGCTCGCCGTTTAGCGAAAATCTCCTCAAAGCTAAGCTGGCCTGAAAACTTATGGATTGGGGTAAGTATTGAAAATAAAGATTATGTTTGGCGCATTGGTTGTTTAAGGCAAGTATCGGCTAAAACTAGATTTCTATCAATTGAACCATTAATTGGTCCAGTAGGCAATATACCTTTAAAAGATATTGACTGGGTTATAGTGGGGGGAGAGTCAGGCCCTAATGCAAGACCTATGAAAGAAAAATGGGTTAAAAATATCCGGGATCAGTGCATTAATTCCAATACGGCCTTCTTTTTTAAACAGTGGGGTGGAAAAACACCTAAAGCCAATGGACGGACATTGGAAGGAAGGACATGGGATGAAATGCCGGAAGAGAAAGCAGAGCTAGCCTTATGATTTATGCCAATAGCTCAACTAAAGAGCAGTTCTCTAAATACTTTAGCTAAATTATCTTTTTTGGTGGTGCGAAAATCGTAAGCAGGACCGAAGTAGTTCCTTAGACATTAAAATGTTCATCTAAAGAAGTTTTCAAGCTATAAGTATTCATTTCCGTTCCGACAACTATAGGTTTTGCTTTTGCAATTACCCGTCTATATATTTTCTCTCCCGATAAAGTCTCTAGTTTAATTTCTTCTAATTGAATATCAGAGACTTTCTCTTTTTCTTTCGAGTACTTACAACTCCCTGAAACTTGCATATTGGCCCTCGGTATCTCTTCTTCCTCTTCTGAAATAGGTAGGTTCAAAATTATATATTGCAGATTAAAATCAACAGCTAGGTATTCCGGTGTCTGTGTTAGAAAATAATAAAGCTCTGAATCCTGTAAATGATCTATATCAAAGCCCTTTTCCTTAGCTAAATCGTATATTTCGCTCTCCAAACTTTTACTTATCTCTTCAGCGATGAGCTCAGGATCGGGCTCAGTTATCTCTTGTTTTAAGCTTGATAAAAAACCCTTAATGTTCAGATAAATATCTAGGTTTCCTTCAACTTCTTTTAGTTCTTGCTCCAATTCTGGATGAAGCGCATCTTTATTACTGTCAAAGAAATCTCCATCATCAGTTATAAATGCTACTTTTGTCTCTAAAGACCATTCCAAAATAGCTTCCCAAATTAGGCAGTCCCTGAAACCATTTCCATCTTCCGAAGGAGGCCTTTTAAATACGGTTTTTTCAAGAGAACTCTCATAGTGATCAATGGTTGGTTTTCTTGTTATTGTAAGGTCTTCCAACTCCTCCAGACGTTTTGAAACTTGTTCTTGTATTTTTTCTTCGTTTGGTAATTCTGGATCTGGAGCTTCACCTGTCAAATTCTTAATTTCTCTCAGGTTGTTTCTAATTTTTTTAACCGATTCGGACCCCTTCTCTTTACATTTAGAGATTACTTCCTTTTTGGTAACCTCTAAAAGCCCTATTTTGGCTTCCAAATCTTTTACGGCATATATTAATGCACTTCCAAGTGCGGACCTTAGTAATTTGTGACCATACCATTTATTCGTATCTAGGACTACGAGCAAGGAAGGTAAGTTATCTCCGCTCTTGGCCATAAATACTCCTTTCGAACTAATGATAATAAGTTCTTAGTTGAAGAGGTAGTAGAAAAAATTACTTAACTACCCGTTGCTACTAAAGTCGAAAGCAAGAACCCTTACTGCTAATTATTTTCAACAATCTGGATTTCCTCATTATTAAGTTCATAAAGATCAAAAACTACTTCATCAATTAATTTGTCCAAAGAGGAAATTTTTTCTTGTGTTTCTGTCATTTCGCGTTTAAGGTCCACTAGGTCTTGAAGGTTAGTTTTTGGATTAAACACAGGTACGGATGTCTTTTTTAGCTTTTCTAGAGTCGTTCTAGTATACCCACCTGGATAAGAAGTAAACTCCTCAAACTTCTCAAGAACCAGGAAGGCTTCTTCGTAAAAAACCTTTTTTTTCGCATTCAGGTCTCTCGAATCGAACTGATAAATAGGAACCCATTCACGAATTATATTATGCCCTTCTTTAAGGTGTTCTTTCCAATCTTCTGGGTCACGTTTTTTCAATTGTATCTGGAGTTCAAAGGTATTTCCCTTTTCTACCAGCTTCAATCCATCTAGGTCATGCCGACTGGTAGTGGGATCAAACTGGTCTTTTATAAGCTTTCCGTATTTTATTTCTTCAGAAAATACCTCTTGAAATTCAGATAAGCCAGTACCTCTAGAGAAATATTTGAATGGTTCAATTGCGGTGCCTAGCTTTTCTTTAGTTGTGGTTAGTTCAGTTATTTTTTTGGCCAATATACTCACACCATCGTGGACTAGATCAAGTTTTTCCTTATTTATTTTATTCTTTAAACTCTTAATTGTCTCGTTAGAGTTATTCCTCAAAAAGCTCTCAAGCTCTTCACGGATTTTACCTTTAAAAGTATCCCGTGAACTCTTTGAAGAAGAAAATTCGATTGAACGAACTGGTAGCGGGGATAAAAATTGCTTGTTAGCCGAATAAAACTTACCCCTAAAAGGTACTGAACCAAGCTTGAACCTCCAATCCATTAATTTACTGTTTAAGCAAGCGGATAAATAGAACATCGAATAATTTGATGATTTGTCAGGCAAAATCCCATTCACATCTACGTTATCAAAGTAATAGCTGCCTTCGGCATCAACTAGCATCTTCAAACGATCACAC
>CAZSNS010000076.1:0-1425 GCA_964608515.1 Hadarchaeota archaeon (SeqCode) | reverse complement strand
TGCACTTCCTAATTTCGGATACTCATGTTTGTCCAAGTTCTTTGGGTAAACGTATCCATACCAATCTCCATGGTCCATTTTTCCGTTTTCTCGATTCCTTAAACGATCTTCAAATGATTTCAAATAATTCCAGGTTTCTGAATAGTTTTTTTCAAAATCTTCTTGAGGTATCAATTCAGCCCCTTCTGGATCGAG
This sequence comes from Hadarchaeota archaeon (SeqCode), assembly GCA_964608515.1. Classification (GTDB taxonomy): domain Archaea; phylum Hadarchaeota; class Hadarchaeia; order Hadarchaeales; family JAGGTB01; genus CAYLJV01. The sequence continues at coordinate 1,230 of CAZSNS010000076.1, read as the reverse complement.
AAGACGATAAGGGAACAGTAAACGTTTGTCACTTTTTGGACTTAGATAGCGATCAATATCTTCACCTGAGGCAAGAGGTTTTAAGGGTTCTTTTTCTAGTATAATAACTTCATCTTTAGCTTCCGAGTAAACTTTCAAATTTTCCCCTAAATCTTCTAACTCCTCGAGAATATAAACAGGATCATCGCTGGTAATCAAACCCTGAAAAATTTGTTCGGTAACGGCTCCTAGGGGTTCTGAAATCGACTCAATCTTATCCAAAATTGGTCTTTCCTGGCCACCGGCAAGAATCCATTGGTCTTTGTCAAAGTTCTGAAGCTCAAATGAGGAAGGTGGAAAACGATCAAAGTCCTGTAGGGCTTCAACTAATTTCTCTTCATTTTCCTGACGAGGTATTCTACGGTAAGAGAAAGAGTTTTCATTGTCACTAGCAAGAGTTGTGATTCCAGTGTAAGTTGTAATGCCTTCAAATACCTGATTATCGGTAAAGTCTACGAATCCTTCGAGAGCATTTTCCTCAACAAGAAATGTTCTGAATTCCTTGGCGAAATCCAGTGCGCGCCACTTGTTCCCCATTATATAAGACAATCGAGATTCTGAGTTGTCGTTCAGGAGTGAGAAACCTTTCTCCGCAAATATCAAATAAATGTCGAAGCTTCCAAAAGGGGAATCATAATCCTCCTTAATATAATCAACTTCCTGAGGTATATGGTCATTCATCGTCTGGATTTTAATATATGGAGGATTGCCTATTACGGCGTCAAAGCCAGCCTCTTCGAGGAATTCTCCGTCTTGGTCATAAAATATTTCTGGGAATTCTAGGTCCCAATGAAAAAACCGATGTTCTTCGTATAAATCGTCTCTAATCTCTTTTATTTTCCGTAAAGTCAAGTTAGATTCTAATTCATTATCTGAGATTTCGCCCTCTGCCAGTCTCCAGATGCGAGGGAATTCTTTTTTGAAGACCTGCCTAGCTGATTTCTCACCAAATTCTTCCAGAAGTGAGAAATCCAACAATTTTTTGAACGGTAAAAGCCTTTCAGCAGATTGGTGATATTCTTCTTGGCTTTTTCTTATTTGTTCTTTCGTTGCATCAAATCTCTTAGATACTTCCATCAGCTCTACAAGAGACTCCTGAATTTTATCGAGGTCCAACGAAGAAAATCCGAAACTCTTTTGACCATGATCCTGCCTAAGATTTTTAATATACTTCCGGAATTCTTTTGTAGT
>CAZSNS010000075.1:0-7774 GCA_964608515.1 Hadarchaeota archaeon (SeqCode) | reverse complement strand
CTTTGGTCTAAAATGGTTGGGAAAAATAGTTTTTGGTTTTGGGTTTTTATTGGGAGGGTTTGCGGACTTTGATTAGGTCTTCTTTTTCTTTATCTAGTTGGAATCCGTGTCGTTTGTACCATTCTAGTCGGGCGCTGAATATCCACGCTTTTATTTCCTTATTTTGGTAGTCTTGGATTATTTCTTGTAATAGTTTTGAACCTATGCCTTTGTCTCGGCGGTTTCTTTGTATGTTTATTGTTTCTAGAGTTACTGGTTTTTCTGATTCATCTATGGTAGCTGCTCCTATGATTTGTGTTTTATATTCGTTCCAGACTTCGTACTCGCATTTGCATCCTCGTTTTTCACGTTCTATTTTCATGGTAACCTTTCATGCAAATCGAATATTTCGTTTAAATAATTTTTCTGATGAAAATCATGAAAACAGAAAATAAATACCAAACCTAACAAGAAACTTTCAAACAATTCCAAAACATTCTTATCAAAAATAATCAGAAAAATCAAAGGCTTGCAAAATGAGTAAAGATCATAAACTTGACCACATGTTCAATCCTGACTCCGTCGCAGTTATCGGAGCTTCAAAATCTTTAGAAAAATGGGGAGCTACCGTTCTAAAACATATCGTCGAAAACGGTTATGAAGGGAAAGTACATCCAATTAATCCCAACGAAGAAAAAATACGAGGATTAAAAGTCTATCCGCAAATAGCCGATGTTCCTGAACTTGTAGACTTAGCAATAATTGCAACACCGAGCCATACCGTTCCTTCAATTATTGAAGAATGTGTAGACGCAGATGTAGAAACTGCAGTAGTGATCTCTTCCGGATTCGGAGAAGCAGACAAAGAGAAAAAAGACTTGGAAAAAGAAATGGCGAAGATGGCGAGAAAAGGTGGATTAAGGTTCGCAGGACCTAACTGTATGGGTATTTACAGTGGTAGAGCTAATCTGCATGCTATAATGTCAGCTGTCACGCCCGAAGAGGGAGATATTTCGTTTTTATCTCAGAGCGGTAATCTTGGCGTGCAGACATTGGATAGGGGTACACAATTTAAAATCGGTTTTGACATGTTTGTCAGCAGTGGAAATGAAGCGGATCTTACTTGCGAGGATTATATTGACTACTTCAGGAAAAAATCATCAACTGAAACAATTCTCGCCTATATCGAAGGGGTTAAAGATGGAAAGAGATTCTTAGATGTTTCGAAAAAAACAGTTAGAGAAAAACCTCTAATAATTTACAAAGCAGGTGAAACCGAGGCTGGAAAACAAGCAGCCGAATCACACACCGGGTCTATGGCTGGGTCGAAAAAGGTCCATGATGGAGTATTTAAGCAAACTGGCATATTAAAAGCTGAACTGACTGAAGATATGCTGGATTTCGCTATGGGTTTCAACCAACCGTTGCCGAAAAACGAGGAAGTGGCAATCGTCACGCGAGGTGGTGGATGGGGTGTTGTCGCTGCAGATGCTTGTAATAAATGGGGATTGAAACTTCCCCAACCTCCCGAGAAATTAATTAAAGAACTCGACGAATCATTGCCTTCTTATTGGAGCAGAGGAAATCCTATCGATTCGGTAGCGACGACTGACGCCATGGCTCATTTCAAAGTTATTGACATGGTCAAAAAGTGGGATGTTGGAGGGGTAATAATTCTTGGAGGAATCGGACAACACTTCATTGACGGAGCTAAAGACAAAGAGTATCCTGAAGAAGAAATAGTAAAGCATAGAGTAAACTATATTGAAAAAATTTTAGAATTGACAGAAGATAAAACAGTCTTCACAGTGGCCTTTGAACTTCTAGACAATTCTAAACCTGTAAGAATTCTAAGAGATAACAAAGTTCCAGTCTATTCGGATCCGGACACGGCTGTAAAATGTTATTCAAAGTTAGTAGAGTATAAAAACCATCTTGAAATTCTCAAAGAAAAATAATCCCACATTCATCTTTATAGACAATCCATTACTTTTTGTAAACAACTCTAAAAGAGTCAAAACATGAAAAAGAAAGGAAAATAAACACAATCACACTACTGAATAAAGGTTGTCCAAATGAATGAAAAATTAGATGAAGAAAAAATAACTCGAGCAATAGTTGAAGAATACATGGAAACCTTCCTCGAATACACAAATATCGAAGTAGGACTAGCAGGGGCCGGTCCTGCAAATTTAGTAGCTGCCACAAAACTCGCAGAAAAAGGAGTAAAAACAGCTGTTTTCGAAAAACAACTGAACGTAGGAGGAGGGATGTGGGGCGGAGGGATGATGTACCCAAAAATAGCTGTTCAAGAAGAAGCAACCCGAATATTAGACGAGTTCGAAATAGACTACCACGAATACGAAGAAGGTTACTACGTAGCCAGCAGTATAGAATCAGTAGGTAGACTAGCGAGCGAAGCTGTCAAAGCGGGAGCTGAAATATTCAACCTGACCAAAGTAGAAGACGTAATGATTAGAGAGGACGACAAAATCGCCGGGCTAGTTCTAAACTGGCAAGCAGTTGATAAAGCAGGACTTCACGTAGACCCACTAACCGTCAAAGCCGACCTGATAATTGATGGAACAGGTCACGACGCAGAAGTTTGCAGAATAATCCAAGAAAAAATACCGGGAGCAGAACTAGAAGTTAAAGGGGAAAAACCGATGTGGGCCGAAGTCGGGGAAAAAGCCCTCATGGATACTACAAAAGAGGTTTATCCAGGTTTGGTAGTTTCAGGAATGGCAGCAAATGCAGTTTCAGGTGGGCCTAGAATGGGGCCGGTGTTTGGTGGTATGCTTTTGTCTGGTGAGAGAGCTGCTGAGATTGCGTTTGATGAGATTTAGTTTTTCTGATTTGGTGGGTTGGACTTAGTTCTTTTTTGTTTGATTTATTTGTCAGAGGTTTTGGAAGTAGGTTAGCTGTTTTGGTGAGGGAAAATTTTTGTGTGTTTAGGAAATATCGATAGACGGTAATATGAAGCATCTCGCCATTGGTATGGTTGTTATTGCTTTGACTGTATCTGTTCTCGGGGGTTTTTTGTGGGTGGATGATACACCTAACGATATTGGATATTTGGATGGTGAGGTCCAGTTTGAAAATTTAGATTCTCGAACATATAATGCTGGAAGTTTTCTTGTTAGGTGGAATACTGAGAACGGAGGTTTTCTCACCGTAAAGTCCGTGGAAAATATGGATAAGATTCTTTGGAGCAGTGTTCCCGGCGAAGCTTTTGTCATGTCTGCAAAAGGAGATACAATTGTGGAAGAGGAAAGAGGAAGTTATAACATCTATAATGATAGAATTTCCCTTTTCACAACACAAGTTCTAGAAAGTATTGAGAAAAGTGAAGAAAATATTCTAATAACCGGTCATCTCCTATCTGAAAAAAGTGAAAAAGTTCCAATCCCCTACACTCTCAAATTTTTCCCGAATGGAGAAAACAAACTCCAATTCAAAATAAAAATAAAAAATGAGAACTGCAACCGAGCATATCTAAACTACAAAACAAAACCAAGCGAACAATTTTTCGGATTCGGCGAACAATTCACCTACTTCAACCTCAAAGGAAAACGAGTCCCAATCTTCACGAGAGAACAAGGAATAGGCAGAGGAAAACAACCTCTAACACTCCTACTAAACCTTATTGCTAATTCAGGAGGAGACTACCACACAACATACGCACCAATACCCCACTACATCACCAGCGAACTAAAATCAATCTCCTTAAACAATTACGAATATACCGTTTTCGACCTGAGAGATAAAAACCGAGTGCAAATAGAAACATTCACCAAAAATATCTCCGGCCGGATTTACTACGGTGAAAACCCGAAACAATTGATCAGAAAATACACAGAAGTGGCTGGCCGTATGCGTTCTTTGCCGGAGTGGATAACGAGTGGAGCTGTTGTCGGTTTGCAAGGGGGGACGGGAGATGTTCAAAATATTGTTTCGAAGTTGAAAGAACACGAGACTCCAATTTCTGCTTTATGGTTGCAGGATTGGGTTGGTCAACGAGAGACGTTTTTAGGTAAACAATTGTGGTGGAATTGGGAACTTGACAAGGGAAGATATCCGAATTGGGACAGTTTTAGAGAAAATTTAACTGAGGATAATATTCGAATCATGGTTTACATCAATCCTTACCTGTCTGATGTTTCTGAAAAAGAAAATTATCGGAGAAATATGTTTGAGGAAGCAAAAAATAAGGGATATCTCGTAAAAAACGAGGAAGGAAACCCTTACATGATAAAAAATACTAGTTTTGCCGCTGGGATACTAGATCTGACAAATCCAGCTGCCAGAAGTTGGATGAGAGAAATCATCCAAGAAAAAATAGTGGAAAATATCGGAGCTTCTGGTTGGATGGCTGACTATGGTGAGGGATTACCTTATGATACTGTTCTTTCTTCGGGAGTGAAAGGTGCAAAGTATCATAATAAGTATCCGGAAGAATGGGCGGAGCTAAACAGGAATGCTATTGAAAACTTGGCGAACGGGGAAAATATTGTTTTCTTCACTCGTTCAGGTTTTAGAAAAAGTCCGAAATATTCAACCCTCTTTTGGGAAGGTGACCAGTTAGTGAGTTGGGATAAGCATGACGGGATAAAATCAGCAGTTACCGGATTATTATCGAGCGGTCTATCAGGGTATAGTTTTAACCATAGCGATATAGGAGGATTTACCACAGTTAAATTCCCAGTATTGTCTTATCAGCGGAGTGAGGAATTAATAAAGCGGTGGATGGAGTTAAGCGCTTTCACGACAATTTATCGAACTCATGAAGGAAGTAATCCAGAAGCTAATGTACAAGCTTATTCTAACGAAAACACTCTAGAACATTTCGCCCGGATGGCAAAAGTATACAAAGCTTGGGAGTTTTATCGACAGGAACTAGTTCAAAAAGCTAGCGAGACCGGATTACCGGTGGTGCGACATCCTTTCATTCATTATCCAAATGATTCTGAAGTCTATAATATTTCTAATCAGCAGTTCATGGTAGGTTCAGAGTTAATGGTAGCGCCAGTTCTAAATGAAGGAAGTTCTGAAGTCGATATTTATCTCCCGCAAGGGAACTGGGTAAATGTTTGGTCTGGAAAAACAGTTTCAGGAGAAAAAACAGTGAGGGTGGAAGCGCCTATGGGAAACCCAGCCGTTTTTTATCCGGAAGACTCCGAAGTCGGGAAAAAATTTAGAAAGAACTTGGAAGAATACGGTATGATAGAAAATAATTAGTAAATTGAAAGTCAAATAAAGAGAGGATAATATGAATAAATTCATTGTCGGAATTGGAATTTTCTTAATAATCTTAGGGACGGTCGGAGTAGCAACGGAAATAAAAGCATTCTCAGAAGTAGGAGGGGGTGGAACCGCCGAAAGTGGAGGATCTATGATTCCAAATTGGTTGTTAGGATTTTTAGCTTACCAAGCTATCCTCCCCATAGCCCTAATTTTTACAGGTGGGGCACTTGTCCAAATCGGGCGGAAGTTATCGGAACTTTCTACTGAAAAAGAAAAATAATCCTAAGTATCTCTCTTATCAAAACTCTATTTTTACCAGTTCTTGGTCCTTCCATTGGCTTATTACAAGAGGTATTATTCCGGCTCCTGCTAAAATTCTTAAAATTAAGGGTCCTACTCCGGAAAGTATCGAACAATAGTATTGGTAAACTAAAAAGTTGTTTATGAACACTATGAAATGTCCGACGATTATCCCTAGAGCTATGAAGAAAATAGCTCCGTGATTAATGTGAAAAGGTATAGATTTTTCCCCGATTCGAATTTTCTTAGGATTGGTAGATATCTTTGAAAGAGAAAGTATCCCAGTATATCCCACCATTAGAATTATAAAATGAAATAACAATCCAGCTCCTAAATTTTTCGTCGCCCGCCAATAATATGACAAAAGAGGATTATTTTCAAACTGAATAACTGTCTCGAAAGGAATACCAAAATTCTTGATTTGGGATAAAAAAATCCCAGTGGATAAAATATCCATTCCAAGAGTTAAAACTATCAAAGCAAGCAATAATTTTCCATTAATAATCCACGAATTTTCAAAATCTAGTTCTGGCATTTTGGACAAACTCTTTGAATTTTTCTATTTAGAAAGATTATATCTTTACCCTTTTCTGGATTTGCAATCACAGGCCTATCTATTCTCCCAAATTAAGAGAAGAACTAATCACTTACCCTTTACTACTTATAAACAGACAGATTCTACATATTACTAGTTATTCGTATTTCTAACAATCATTGTAAAAATTAGAAAGAATACAGAAATCATGGTAGCATGGTTTCTCCCCGAAAGACTGTGGAAGAAAAAGAAATCAAATATTCGAAAGATGATTGGAAGAGGCTTGAAAATTTTCGAAAAGAAGCTAGAAAAATCCTCTTAGCCTTAAAAGAGTTTGAACTTGAAGGTCTCGCCCACGGAAGCGTAGCTCGTGGGGATGTAAAGGAAGACAGTGACATTGATATAATAATTCCAAGAAAAGTTCCCTCCTTCAAAGTGGAACTAGCCTTGCGAGAAAAAAATTTCGAGAACTACGATAGAAAAATAGTAATGGCCACTCCTTGGCATCTTCCTAAGGTTCATTATGAGTTAGGTGGTGAGAAAATGGTTACAGTTACTCTTGAGAAACCTAAGGAGCTTGAGGAGGATTTTTACCAGTTTGGAGGTGCTGTAAATCTTCAACAGATAGAGAAAAAAGAACGAGTCTCTGGAGTGGATAAGAGACTGGTGCTGATCGAGCCTATGGAGAAGGGTCATAGGGAAAGTCAGGTTTTCGGGAGGGAAGGTTTGGTGGCTAAAAAATTGGGGGTGGGTTTGGAAATTGTTGAAGAGCGTGTTGAGGTGTTAACTAGGCGGGAAGAAATTGGAAGAACTGGAATATTTCTTGAAAAGAAGTTAACCCCTCAGGAGAATGTTGAAACTGTGTGGAAGAAAATAAGGGATAGAAATCCTGAAATTTCCAAGAGATACAAATAAAAATCGTTTCATCCAGCAAGGGTTCGGATAATAGTTGGAAGGATATTTACGTTCAAGATTTTTATCTAACCAATGTATGGAAGCTATCAATACGAATCGAAACTTTTCAGTTTTGTTAGAGCAACGAGACCTTCATCTGATTTTAATTGTAGCTTTATCTGACCTCTTACTCACTATCTATGGAATCAGTATAGGAGCAGGTATTGAAACAAACCCGTTTTACGCTCCAATGACTTCCTCTTTGACCGGAATGATTCTCGGCTCAGCCCTATACTTTAGTATACTCATAATTGCGAGTTTCTTCTTATCAGGAAACATGCGAAATATTTTGGCCAGCATTGTCTTCGGTATGCACGTGGCGGGTACTTTGACTTGGGTGAATCTTCTGGTTCAAGTCGCCGGGTCTATTTTGAATATTTTTTGGTTCATGCTTGCAGGTACAAGCAGTACGGCGATTTTCTACTGGTATTTTGCTAGAAAATAAGACAGATTAATAATCAGATTAGATTCATACCTGCTATCAAAGAGCAAAGGTCTAAATCTAAATAATAGGTGAGCCTCGGGTGAGTTTTTTACCTAAGTGAAGGACACTAGAAATACAACAAAAAATCGGGAAAATTAAGCTTTCTGAAAGTAAATATCGAATCTAGCCCCGCACAATTCAGAATCTTTCACCTCTACGCTACCGTTATAAGTCTCAAGAAGCGTTTTGACCAAAAACATCCCGAGCCCTGACCCCCTCTCCTCATCCGTCGTATACCCTTTATTGAAAATCCTGTCCTTTTTTTCATCCGAAATACC
>CAZSNS010000074.1:0-8013 GCA_964608515.1 Hadarchaeota archaeon (SeqCode) | reverse complement strand
AAATAATCCCATACATGAGACCTTACGGAATGGAAGAAGGATTCGTCTTCAGCGGAAAAGCACTCTACAACGAGAAGGAACTCGAAAACGCAACTGTAGAAGTCGAAAAATACCATCAAAAAGAAAGAGCAGACGAAATCGTAAGTCAGGCTGAAGATAAATACCCTTATGATCCTCCCATGGTTTACACTAGAATCACTGAAACAAATACGAATGGCGAATTTTCCTATACTCTAGACGAACCAGGAATTTGGTACGTAGGAGCTACGAAGGAGATAGAAAATGAAATGCCGAGAAGAGGAGTTATTCAACTTCCGATAATGGAATCGTTCCCGGCCGAAGAAACATCCAATGATTCAAATGCGAATCCGTCTTCTTCAAAAACAATGACGTATTCCGCAATAGGGATTGCAATAATTGCCATTGTGATAGCGATAGTTTCTGTGAGGAAGAAATAAGATGGTACACATATCGGATGGAGTCTTATCCCTACCTGTTCTAGCAGTGGGATGGGCAATAACACTCGGAATTATCGGAGTAATACTCTGGTGGAGAAAGAAAAATAAGGGAGGTATAGCTGAAGAAATTCCCAAACTCTCAGTGATGACAGGAGCATTCTTCGTAGCATCATTAATACACATCCCAGTAGGACCCACCAGCGTTCATTTAGTACTAAACGGACTACTGGGAGTTATGCTAGGAATTCTAGCCTATCCCGCAATTTTTATCGGAATAATATTACAAACAATCCTATTCCAACATGGAGGCATCACAACAATTGGGATAAACGCGGTGATCATAGGAATACCATCACTACTTTCCTACACAATTTTCAAATATGGAGAAAAAATCTTCCCGCTTTCAAAAAAAGAAGCGAAAATAAGCATATCCGGAAGCATTGCAGGAGGGATAGCAGTTCTAATATCAGTATTATTCCTAGTATTAAGCCTCGTCACAACGGGAAAAGAATTTTTCCCCGTAGCCACCACCGTAGCAGCAGCACATATCCCAGTAATAATAATAGAAGCAGCAATAACCGGATCAGTCGTCGGCCTCTTGAGCAAAGTTAAACCTGAACTTTTGGTAATTGGTGAAGGAGGTGAACAAAAATGAGAGAAAAATCTGTTTTTCTTTCATGTCTAGCGGCAAGTCTGATACTAACCTTACTAGTAGTTCCTGGAGCGTCAGGTCATAGCGTACAAACCGACTGGGAGATAGGCAAACTAAAAGTAATAGCCTGGTATGGAGGAGGAGATCCAATGGAAGACGCCACAGTGGAGATATACACTCCAGAGACTAGTGGGAACGAATTATATGAAAATGGTAAAATGAATGAAAATGGAGTTTTCTTTTTCCCTCCAAAAGTTGGAGTGGAAAACTATCAAGTTGTGGTTCAATCTTCTGGCGGTCATAGAGATAATTTGACAATAAATCTTGGATCAAAGTCTTCGGAAAAAATTGGTGAAGGAATGCCATTATATACTCGAATCGGAGCAGGCTTCGGATACTTAATCGGATTAGCTGGAATAGCTCTTGGTTATCTTGGGTGGAAAAAGAAGAGGGAATATGGGGAAGAGTAAAACGGTGAGATAATATGGAATATCCCGAAATTGATAGATACTCGTCTCTTGATTCGCCAATCCATCGGTTAGATCCGCGGGTAAAAATAGTGGCTTTTCTATCTCTAATTTTTTCCGTTGCTCTTCTTTCAAGCTTGAAGTTAGCCTTGGTTGGTTTATCGGCTTCACTCATTTTCTTACTTGCTTCTAGACTTCCCTTCCGATTTGTTTTATCTCACCTTCGCTGGGTATTGTTATTCATAATCCCATTCCTAGCAATCATGCCTTTCACCGTACAAGGCACTGAAATCTTTCATATTTATGGGATTGGTATGACTTATGAAGGAATACATTTTGGACTCTTAGTTTCAATCAGAGCTCTAACAGCAGTCCTTCTAATTTTCCCTATGATAGGAACGACAAGATTTAACTCTACATTAAAAGCTTTAGAAAAACTGAAAGTTCCAGACTCTTTAGTCCAAATGTTGATGTTTACCTATCGCTACATTTTCACCTTCACAGAAGAGTTCTCCAGAATGCGCAACGCAATGAAATCAAAAGGATTCAAACTAAAAACTAGCCTAAAGACACTCAAAACAATAGGAAAAGCAATAGGCATGTTATTCGTCAGAGCCTATGAACGAGCGGAAAGAGTGTATCAAGCAATGTTATCAAGAGGATATACAGGAACACCCAAAACTCTAGACATATTCAAAATAAAACCAAAGGATTACATAATTGGAACCCTCATCATCACTCTTGCAATTATCCTACAACTCTACCCGATAGTGATCTAAATGAAGAAAGCAATCACAACAAAAAACCTCAACTACACCTACTCAACAGGAATCACAGCCCTAAAAAACATCGACCTAACAATCCAAGAAGGAGAAAAAGTCGCAATTGTAGGCCCAAACGGGGCTGGGAAAACCACACTACTATTGAATCTGAATGGAGTGTTCGAAAAAGATTCCGGCGAAGTAAAAATCTTCGAAAAAAACATCGATAACCTAGACAGAGAGGAAATAATCAAACACCTAGGAATAGTGTTCCAAGATCCAGATGACCAACTATTCATGCCCACAGTATACGACGACGTCGCTTTCGGCCCTACGAATTTGGATTTGGATAGGGATGAGGTTGAGGAAAGAGTTGAAAAATCTCTTTCTAGGATGGGTATTTCTGATCTTGGTGATAAGTCTCCGCAGAATCTGAGTTATGGTGAGAAGAAGAAAGCATCTATAGCTGCTGCGCTTTCTCTTGAACCTCAGGTTCTTTTACTTGACGAGCCGACAGCTGAGCTTGATCCTCAGAGTCGTAGTGAATTGATAGGGAAGGTACAAGAATTGAATGAAAAGGAGGGTCTTACTACTGTGATAGCTACTCATGATATTAATGCGGTTCCTGAAATTGCTGATAGAGTATATGTGTTAAACGGCGAGATAGTTGCTGAGGGATCGCCTCGAGAAATATTTACTGATGAGGATATTTTGAAAAAGAATAATTTGGATGTGCCTGAGGTTTTCAAACTTTTTGAGGTCCTGAGTTTTTTTGGGTTAGATAGTGAGGATTTACCTTTATCGATAGATGAGGCGATTGATGAGTTAACTGATACTATGGAAACAGGTGATGGGCACATGCATCTCCATTTACATGAACATTCTCATGAGGATATAGAAGAATTGAAGGGGAAGTATGAACATCATTCCTAATTTTTAATTTTCTAAATTCCTTCAATCAATCTTCCAAGCGTTTTGTTCGAATCCGGTGACATTCAAACAACCAATCTATATATTCTTGCGCAGAAGGAGGATATCTTTTTCTAGGTGAATTAATGTCCTAATTCCTCTTGTTTTTATCATTTTTTCGGTCGTAAAATGAGTTAATCCTTTTAGTCTCCGATGAGAAAAGTTTATTTCAGGGTTTTAGATGAGAGAAGGTGAATCTCCCTCGATGGATATTCCTCGGTTGTTTAATATATTTGATATGCCGGAAATCAAGTCGGTTCGGGCTGTTTCCTCTCTTAGACAAGAAATTAATCTTGAGGAGGTTTGGGGAGGGGTAAACAAAGCTCGTAAGGTTAGAACCTCTGGTAAAGATGTAGTGAAGTTTGAGGAGGGTAAAGGAAAATATTTGTTATTATTCCCTTCTGGTTATGTGCAAATTTATGCACCTAGTGAAGAAGAAGTTAGAGAAGTTTTGAAATCGTTTCGTGATGCACTCTACGAGAATGGGTTCTTGAAATAGTATCCGGCTTGGTTATATTTTTTATTTTGAAAATCAATTAATTCACTTATTTATTCATATTTTCTTGCTTTTTTCGGTCTTTTGTTTAATTCCAGACCTGAAAAGTAATATTTTTAAAATAATTTTGCTATTTAATAAGTAAATCTTAAAGAATAGATAAGGCAGGTGATGATTCGGATGGTGGAGATTGATGAGACTGATATTAATATTGTGAAAGAACTCGAGGAAGATGCTAGAGCTTCCTTTAGAGAGATAGCTAAGAATTTGGACGTTTCGGAAGGGACTGTTTATAATCGTGTGAAGAAGTTGCAAGAGGCAGGGGTCGTTAAGGGTTTTTCTGCTCGTTCTGATTCTTTCAAGTTAGGAAAAGAGTTGGAGGCTATTATTCATCTTAGAGTTGAAGGGGAACACCTTGTTGAAATAGAAAAAGAACTTTCGAAGGAAGATCCGGTCAGATGTGTTTATGATGTTACCGGGGAATATGATGTCATTATAATATGTCGTTTTGAAACGAGAGCAGAGCTTAATGAATTCGTAAAGGAGACAATAGCGAGAGAATATGTAGAAAGATCTTCAACCAACATTGTTTTAAATGTGGTCAAAGAAGATTTTCGAACATTCTAAATTTTAAAGGATAAGAATTTAGGATAATTTTTCTTCGATTTTTTTCTCCAATAAATTGTGTACTGTTTCTCCATCGGCTTTTCCACCAATTTCTCCCATTGCTACCCCCATCAACGCGTCCACCGCTTTCTTTCCTTTTTCCTCAATCAGACCTTCTTTTTTCTCAATTATATTCGAAATTATTTCCGAAACCTCGCTTTCACCCATTTTACTAATTCCAAGAGTCTCCACAGCTTCTTCAATCGAAGCACCCTTTCCAATCTCTTCTAATAATTGAGGAATGGCATCTTTAGAGATCTTGTCATTCTCTACCAATTCGAAAGAATTTTTCAAGTCCTCATCTGTGATGTTTTCTACTGGCACATCTTCACCTTTAAGTTGGGACAAAGTTTGGATAAGAACAGAAGCAACTAAAGTCGCATCCACATCAAAATCTTCCAATATTTCTTCAAAAAGACCCGCTTTCTCAGACGTACTCAACTGTTTTGACAATTCTTCACTTAGACCGATTTCTTCCTCATACCTTACCTTTTTCTCCTCAGGCTTCTCCGGCAATTCCTCCTTTATTTCCGATAATCTTTTTTCCGTTATCTCCACTGGAGGTACATCTGTTTCAACATACATTCTGGCCGACCCGGGAAGCGGCCGCATGTATTGGGTGTTTCCCTCGGGTAGGGCTCTTCTTGTTTCTTCCGGAACTCCATCGAAAGCTTTTTTTGCTCGATCGACAACTGCTTCTAATCCTTTTCTGCTTTTGTTTTCATCATCTGCGATTATAACCACTGCATCTTCTTCTGAAGCATCTACACTTTCCTTCAAATCCTCAACCTCATCTTCACTTATCCCAAACTTCGGAAGTTCATCAGTGTGAAAAATCCCTTGGACTTTTCCGTAAACTTTTGCATAATCAGAAAGTTCCGTTCCAAATCTACGATCAGGAATTAGCTCTTTTCCTAAAAGCCCAGCAAAACCTTCCAATTTTACAGCAAACACCCCTCCCTCGGGTAAGGCACTTTTAATAACGTTAGAATCAGTTTCTGAAAAAACATCAGTCACATCGAAAATCTTATCATCCGGCTTAGAAACATCCCTCTCCTCCAACTCCTCCTTTATCTCCAACAATCTAACCTGTCTCTGAACCTCCCTCTCAATAACAGTAGTTATAAGAGAAAGCTCCTGAACACCCTTAATCTCTTGCCTAGAACCATTCTCAATAGAAACATTAACATCCTGCCTAATCGTACCAATACCTCTCTTAACCTTACCAGTCGCCCTCAAAATCTTACCGATCTCCTCCGCCGCCCTAGCAGGAGTTTCAGGATCCCTAAAATCAGGCCCAGTCGCTATCTCCAACAAAGGAATTCCTAAACGGTCCAATCTATACTGTACATAATTAGAACCTTCCTCGATCTTTCTAGCGGCATCTTCCTCCAGACAAAAAGTCTGCAAACTTATCTCAGACCCATCGATTTCTATAGAACCGTCTGTAGCTATCAAAATAGTCCTCTGAAATCCAGCCGTGTTACTTCCGTCAATAACGGTTTTCCTCATAACATGAGCCTCATCAACCGGTCTGGCGTTAAGTAAGAGCGCAGCTTCAAGAGAAATATCAGTCGCTTCCACATTGACAGGATGTGGAGGCTCCTCATCTAATTCCACAAGACAAACCGAATCAGAATGAACCTCATATCTAAACCTTTTACTCTTAGCGGCCTCGGCTAAAGCGGCTTGGTCGATTTCTCCTAATTCGCTCTCCGTCGGTCTGAGTTCTCTTTTCACGATTAGTTCCGGGTCTTCGTCTTTCAAGTTGGATGGACAGTTGCAGAAAAGTTTTTGAGTATCAAGTTCTTGATGAATTTCAAAACCTACTTTCAACCCTAACTCTTCGTAATCTAAATCCATTTTTCAATCACCCTCCGGAGTTTTTGGTTTCAAAAAATTTTCAGCTCTAGTTCTCGGGGAGATTTCTCCTGTCATGTTTTTTTTCATTAAAGATTCCACTTCTTTTTCGTTCTGAGTTTTGTCTAAAATCCACATCATCTTCACATAAGCAGTTTCGGGCAACATATCCCCTACAGAAAAAACTCCTAGGTCTAAAAGATCCCGACCAGTCGAATAAACTCTCATATTAGTCCGACCCCAAAGACACTGAGAAGTCATAGCTACAGGAATACCGTTCTCGATAGCCCTTTCAATTCCGGAATAAAGTGTTTCAGGAGTATGGCCCAAACCAGTTCCTTCTAAAATTATACCCTTATACCCTTGATCGACAAGATTATCAATCCTGTCAGATCGGATACCAGGATAAATCTTAACCAGTGCAACTTTTTCCTCAAACCCATCTTCCACCTCAACCTCCACACCTTCGTTCCTCCTCTTCCTCTCTTGAAAAAACTGAACCTCTTTATCCTTCACCATACCAATAGGCATCTCATTAATACTCTGAAACGCATCACGCCGACTCGTATGACACTTCCTAACCTTCACCCCACGATGAATAAAACAAAAATCATCCTCAGTCGAACCATGCATAACAACCCCAACTTCCCCCAAATCAGAAGCCGCTGCAGAAACAGCCCCCACCAAATTAAGCGAAGCATCACTACTAGGCCGATCAGAAGAACGTTGAGAACCCACCAATATCACAGGCTTTGAAAGATTTTTTAACATAAAGCTTAACGCCGAAGCTGTATATCCCATAGTATCTGTACCATGGGCTATCACTGCTCCGTCCGCCCCTGAATTCAATTCCTCAGCGACTGACTTCCCTATTTTGCTCCAGAGCTCTGGATTCATATTTTCGCTCAAAACATTACACACTGTTTCGGTTTCTATATTAGCTATTTCAGCTATTTCGGGAGCCGTATTGTAAATTTCTGATGCAGAGAATGCAGGATGGACCGCTCCAGTTCTATAATCAATCCTAGAAGCTACTGTTCCCCCAGTGCCCAGAATGGTTATGTCAGGTTTTCCCTCCTCGGGTTTGATACCCTCTCCACCTCTACCAATTTCCGGTTCTTTTCCCTCCTCAATTTTTTTCAAAGTTAAACCATCTGCGGCCTTGATTCCAATATTGTACCCATTGTCCAATTTCAAGACGATATGATTATCAGGACCGCCTTCAGTTCTGGGCATTAGCAATCCTTCAAATTCTTGTTTTTCTTTTTCAACTTTGATTCGGTCTCCAATACTGGCATTTGTGGATTCTAGGAGTTTCTGTGCTTTTCCTTTGTATCCTTTCATAATCTACCAGTTGAAAATAGGATTAATTTGGTTTAAAATTTCAGATTGTTTGAGTAAACTACCTTCACCTAACTCGCGTCTCTCGTCGGGAAAAGGGAAATGAAACTAAGCGCCGATTCATCACCGATCGAATCGAAGATTCGGAAGATGTCTTCTCGGCTGATTAAGATAAATAATTGGGAGACTATTAGTGTAGCTAAGCTGTTTCACAGTAAATTTTCTGTTTTGATTTTCGTCATTTATAGGATTTCTTCAAGCTTGGAGTTGTATTCTTTGGCATAATCAAGAAGTTCTTCGGCTCTTTCCTTTGAGTAAGCGTATCTATAGTCTGCGTCTTCTC
>CAZSNS010000073.1:0-8084 GCA_964608515.1 Hadarchaeota archaeon (SeqCode) | reverse complement strand
AATGAGCGAAAAACTTTACCTAAGAGCCAAGGAAATTCTACTTACGTGAGTACTGTGGTAATAACTTTATTTATATCAGAAATTTCTAAACAATGATAAATAAAACATATTTATGACTTAAGGCAGTAATGTTGCGTTTTCCGTAATGCTCTGTTGCTGCTAATCCTCCTGATTTGATACGCATTTTCTCTATAACCTCTTTCCTCTTTGTTATTGGTTTACGGAACATGGTCTTCTTCATCTTAAAAATCCGCTTTGATAAAGTTAAGAGCTTCCCCTTAACTTTTCAGATATAGTTCGCCGCCATCATGAAGTTCCTTCATTTATTCTTTTTCACCCCATCGATCAAGCTCCTCGCGAAGCCAGCTTATTCAGTCTTTCAATCTTTCGGTATCTCGGGCTCGTCAAAACTTCTTTTTCGGTTTCTGAAAGATTTCGGGTCGGGACTTCAAAATTCTGCACATTTTATTCCGGAGGCTTTTCACGTATGTCCTCCTTTCACAGGCAGTAATCGATATTCTTTATCATGGTTTGGTGCCAGATCTGGACACATTTCGCTCCTTCGAAAGTGTAGTTGATTTCACGGTCGGGATCATGTAAGAAGTAAGTATTCTACAAATCGATTTTTTTTCTCAAGTTTTTTTCTGCCGATTATTCTTCTTTCACTCCGATGGAAAGAAGCGATTATTCTTCGTGATTGAAAGTCTCTTTTCTGATTGTGGACATTCGTATCGTCGCTTATGATGACATTTATGTCTTCTTCTGGCTTGCAGCCGATTTTCAGATCTTGAACGCTCTTCCAAAGCGTCGACTTGCTGTGTTCGGTTTTCGACATTTCTTTTACTGTTTTTCGATAGATGAGTTTGAATATTTTCAAGATCGATTTGAGAGAAGCGTCTTGGAGTCCGTGGAAGTGGTAGAGTACAGAATCGGGCATTACGAGTGCGGTGGAAGAAACTGTAGCAGCTCACGAGGACATTTTTAGAAGGGAGGACTTCGGACCCAATGTTTTGTTCAGACAACGCTCTTGAAATTTCAGGAAAGATTTACTTATGGAAAGATTCAAAACCTTTTGCATTGGATTTATGGACTATAGGTCTCCATCAACTTCCTCTACAACTTTACCGGAAGAGTTGCAGGTCCATCAAGACCATTTACGAGGAAATCAGAGAAAAGATGAGGTAGTCTGAAGTTGTGTGTTTTGATTGAAACAGGAATCAGACTGGAAGGGAAAAAGGATTAATATGGGCCTCGATCTTGGAGAGTGAGGTCCTTTACAACGTTAGAGAAGGCAGGAGTCAGGAAGCTCGAAAATACATGCTTGGTGAAAACTACCTTGTGACAATAGTTTGCGAGGGTTGGAAGTATTACTTGTCGTATTCTGCTGACCTACAGAGTTGTTACTCACATCTGTTAAACGAGTATTAGTTCACTGTCGACAAGCATCAAGACGTTGCATCAATCGATGAGAAGCTTAACAAAGGCTATAAATACCTCAAAATATTCCTGGATGAGGACCTGCCTCCTGACAAAAGAGAAGCGAAAGCAAGCCAAATAAGAGTTGGAAGGTCTGGTGAATTAGGTCTATGAGAACTACTAGGGACAAAAACTCATCAACTGCATCAAAAATGGGATGTATTACCAGCTGAACTTTGTAATGGGCTTGAAGTGAAGCCGAAAGATAGTCGAGCGGAGAAATCGCTTAGAAAAATCGTAACACTCCGAAAAATCATAGAAACTATATGTAGCGAGAGGGGTAGATACATCTGGAAACGATTGTGACAGCGTTCGAAACCTAGAAATCAGAGGGTAAAACCCTCACGAAGAAGTGCAGAAAGCACTAAGAAAACCTAAATACTTACGAATAAAATACTTTGTAGGGAATAGAATGGAGATACTACCGGAAAAATAAGAAATAAGAAGGGCTGTTTAGAATGAGTGAAGTATTATTAGTTTCTCCAACTCCAGGGTATAAATCTTCTTATGAAAAAAAGGCAAGGCCACACCCTTCTATTTCTTCTTGGAGGCTAAAAAACTGGATAGAAAAACGCTCAGATAACAATGTTAAAATTGTAAACTCAATCTTATTAGAACCTTACGATGTTATAAAAAATGAGATTAATAAATTTGATTTTCTCGGAATAACATCTTATTACGTTACAGCACCTTATGATGCTGGTCTTGGTAGGCTTGCTAAGCAAATAAATCCAGATATAAAGGTGGTTTACGGCGGTGTTAACCCAACCTTTAATCCGGATTTTTATTTCAATTACGGTAAGGCGGACTTTGTAGTAAATGGAGATGGCGAAAAAGACTTTCAAAAAATTCTGAATAGAAAAAAACCACTCGACGAAAGTCTTACTGAAAAAGAATGGCAAGAATCCGTCTTGATGGTAAAATATGGGGAAACAGATCTAAGAAAATGCTGGAAAGAGACCGAGAGAAAATTTCCTGAAGCAGAAGCAATAAAAAGTGTGAGGATAGTATCAGAAGATTACTGTCCGAGGGGGTGCAGATTCTGTTCTTCTACAAACTTTTTCTCTGGAAAGCCGAGAATGCTTTCTGCACAGCAATTGCATCAAAAAATAATCGAGTGTGAAGAGTTGGGCTCAAAGCGTGTGCTATTGCAGGGAGACTCTTTCCTTTTAGGGCGTGGCATGAAAAGATTAAAAAGACTTTCAGAGATGGAGTTGGGGTCAAAAATAGACTGCGAATTAATGGTCCAACTTGATATAAGAGATTTGTTTAGAGATACAGAAAAGAAAATAAAACGACTGAAAAAATCAGGGGTTGTGAAAATTTCAACAGGAATTGAATCCTTTAGTAATGAAATCCTTAAGGATTTGGGAAAAAGAGGAAGTGAGGAAAAAAAAATTGAAAAAACTCTCAAAAAAATAAACAATATGGATATAGAGATTTTTGGAAATATTATACTTTCATCACCTAAGGCAAAAGTTAAAGATATAATTCATACTGCTAGGAGATTGAGGTATTGGATGGACGAAGGAATCAGTTTCGGGGTTAATGTTCCACTTTTATATTTTGAAGGATCGCAACTCTCAAAAGACAACTCTGGATGCTTAGAAAGTGAAGAAGTTTCAATACCTTTCAGTGATATAGCATTTAAAAGACCCATGAAAATATGGCCGGAAAACGAAGAAGCAAGAAATTTTTTAAAATTTGTTTGGGATAAAGTAGAAAGGCTGGATTTTTCCAGTAAAGAACTGAGTAAAGAGATTGTCAAAACTATTGAGGAGGGTACTGAAAAATACGGATAAAAGTATAGAGGAAATGATAGGTTGCATAAATTTTCATAAGGATTTCCGACTTTAACTTTGTCAGTTTTTCGCCCGGTGTTTACCTTTCCTTTTAGGTGATTGTCAACAATGTTTAAGCCCCGAATTTCATCCACACTTCTCGTATCATTCCTTTGGTTTGGCGGTTCTCAGGGTTTTGCCAGAATAAAGCTTCACCGCTGGGGAAAAATCCTTGACCGAGTACAGTTAGCCGTAATCGTGTTCTTATTTAAATTACTCGTATCCGAGTTCGTCAAACTCCCTCCTTCGTGTCCTTGCGGAGCTTGACTCTCGGCGACGGGTCCGCTCCCTTCCCCTTCAAGATTTCGAAAATCCCCTTGGAATCGTAATCTTCGTCCGTCAAACGGACTTCCAGCTCCAATTCCTTGACCAGATTCTTGAAGACATCTGAGTCTCCCGTCTACTCCTCCGTCACTTCGATTAAAATTAATTCTTTTCTTCCCGCGTCTACAACGACGCTACCTTAAACAACTTCGACGTTTACTCTGGTGGTACTTCAAAGTCCGTTCGCCAAGTTTAGCCACCCTTATTCTGGTAGCATCTGCTATTGTAACGACCCATTCCTTGGATTTGGGAGTTTCAATTTCCAAATCTTTGAACCTCCTGCAAAGCCTTGAATAGTCGGAAACCCATAGCTCCGGAATAAATTTGAAAGCTTTCCCAAACCACCTTTCAACTGTCGATAAGACAAGTGAAAAACCCTTTCCACAAAGCAGCGAACTGGACGAAACTTTTAAGATAACAGTCAGGTCCTCTAACCTTACATCGTTAATTTTCTCCAATTCTTTTTCTCAAGACTTGAGAAAGTTCTACTTCCTCGACTTTATTAGACTGCTCTGCCACCCACATATCCATGAGGAGCTTCTGGATAACATGTCTGAAAGGGTGTTAAAAAAGCGTTCGATGAGCTTGCCATGATTGTAGAGTAGAAAAACTATTCTCTTCAATCCAAACATGCTAATATAGATTGGGTATAAGCTTTCTCTTCTGACAAGCTTTTGGTTGAAAAATTTTTGCCGAAATAAGCCAGTTTTGTACTTGCGACGCAAAACGCTGAGAATTTTTTTGGTCAATAGAAAATATCGTTGGAAGAAAAATTTAAAATCCTCACTTACAAAATTAGAGATTGTGTGTAATAATATGAAAACAATTTGTGTTGTAATTGCTTATAACGAGGAAAAGACTGTAGGGGAGGTACTAAGAAAAATAAAAAAATACGGCACAGATTATATAGACAAGATTCTAGTGGTAGACGACGCATCCCAAGACAAAACCGTGGAGGTAGCAAAAGAAGAGGGGGTAGATGTTATATCCCACATTATAAATAGAGGGCCTGGGGCTGCTCAAAAAACAGGGTATGAGGTAGCCATAAGAATGGGGTACGATTGTGTTTTACAGCTTGATGCTGATGGGCAACATAAACCGAAGTATATACCAAAATTTTTTAAGGCATTTAATGAGGGAGATTGTGATGTAGTGGTGGGTAGTAGATGGAAAAATAAAAGTCATAAAAAGTTTAGTATTACTAGGCGTTCGGGTGTATCTTTTTTCAGTAAGTTTGCATCTATGTTGACTTCTTGTAAATTTACGGATATCACCTCCGGATACAACCTTCTCCGAGTAGAAATGCTCAAAGAACTGGGTGATCGTGATGATAAACACCCCGCTATAGGCCGGATGATGGAAATTTGTTCGAAAGGGTTCAATATAAAAGAGATTTCAGTCGAAATGCCAATTAGAGAAAAGGGAAAATCCCAGTTAGACGTAGGATCTATTATGTTATATCCTATAAGAGCGTTAGAGAATATTTTGAAGGTTTTAATATTTCGGTGATAAATTGAGAGGAATAGAATTAGTGGGAGTTTTGATTGGTCTTTTCTTTATCTATAAAAGTATTTCTATGGTCAGGAAAAAAGAAGAGGAGATGTTTAGCCTCATCATATGGTTAATTCTGGGGATCGCCTTGCTAATTTCAGGTCTTTTTCCTGAGATATTTAACATTATAAGAAAAATCCTTGGAATGAAGAGGGAGGCTTATGCGATGTTTTCATTGGGTCTTTTTCTTTCTTATTTGTTGATATTTAAAATCTTTAGCTACATCAGAGATATAAAGAAAGATGTTTCTAAGCTAAATCAAGAAATCAGTATTCAAAAGCATGAAAAAGATCAAAATTGAGATTTGTATACCTTGCTTATGAATAGACTCCAAGCATTTCTTAAATTTACTGTTCCTAGTCTAACTATGTAGCCACAGCTACACCCTGAGCATTTTTTATGAAACATATCTATTTGTCGCGCTTCGAACTTTCTTGAATGAAGAATGTTATCTAAATCCTCCTCCTTTAAATTGCCTAGGGGAGGTAAAGACCAACATGAATATAGATTCAGATTAGAGTCCACGCATACAGCCATATGTCCAAAAGTACACGGAACAGAAGGAACTCTAGGATTTCGGAAATATTTTTTTAGATGATTTAGAGAATAAATTGGATTTGTTATCGCTTTCGGATTCTCCTTTTTGTAGTTTATAATTTTTTCCACAAATTTATCGACTTTCTCCGTATCTTCTATCCATATATTCTCATCTTCTAGAAAGTAAGCAGAGGACATTATAGGTTGTATTGTAGTTGGTACTCCGAATTCCATTTTTTCCTTAATGCTTTCTAATAGATTTGCCATTGTAGTCTTAGAAAGAACAGCGCCGCTTGTCACATGAAAGTCCTCTTCCTCTGAAATCTGAGCTGCAGATTTTAAACATTCCATAGCGTCTTCGTATACATCTTTTCTAGAAATTGAATTATGAATTTCTTTAGGACCATCGATAGAAATGTTTATAGAATCTAATCCTTTCTTAAATAGTTTTCTTAACCTTTTCTCATTTATAAGCGATCCGTTCGTAGTCATCCCTATTGAGAACCCCCTGTCGTTGAAAGTCTTAACTACCTCAGAAAGATCATTTCTTATCCCTGGCTCCCCCCCCGTCAATCCAATGTGTGTGAATCCTTCTCTTTCAAGTTTCTTGGAAAGCTCTTCTATCTCTCCCAGTTCTGGACTCTTATGGGAATCCATTTTCCAATGTTTGCAACTTTCACATCTTAGATTGCAACCCCCTGTTACTTTGAACCTCGCATACTTTGGTTTTAGATTCAAGTAATGAAGAAAAAATTTTGAATTCTTCGCAAGTTGAATCTTCGAAAGTCTTCTTACATTATCTAAAAAACTTTTAGCATTCACATAATCACTTGATTTTTATTCTTTGTTGAATTTACTAATTAAGGGTTTGTAAAATGACTAATGAAATTATGTTAACTTTTGATTTAGAATTTTTCAAACACGGGAGAGGATTCAAAGAATCAAGTTTGACCGAAGAGGAAATCTCCAAATATGATATTTTCAAAAAAGGGATAGAAAAACTCTTTTTTCTACTTGATAAATATGATTCCAACGCTACTTTTTTTGTGGTTTCAGAAATTGCTATGGAAAATCCGGAAGTGGTAGAAAAACTCGTAGAAAGTGGGCATGAAATAGCGTCGCATTCAAAGAAGCACTTGATAAGAGGGGAAGAAGGAGTAAAGAAAAGCAAAAACTCCAAAAGGATTCTAGAAAAAGTTTCCGGTCAAAAGATACTGGGATACAGAGCACCGGGTCTCCAAGCTGAGGAAGAGTTCATCAGAGAGTTAGGAGAGATAGGCTTTGAATATGACAGCTCACTTATCCCGTCTATTAGAATTCCCGGGTGGTATAGCGGAAAATTCATAAAAAAGAACGTTGTGCGGAGAATGAAAGGCTATAGAAAAGGTAAAATTTTTGAAATTCCGCCTTCCGTTAACCCGTATTTTAGAATTCCTATTTCCAGTTTTTTCTTCCGTTTATTTCCTTTCAAATATATAGAATGGTCTATCAACTCTCTTTTAAGGAGAAATGTTAAGCCTATTATTTATCTCCATCCCTGGGAATTTGTGAATTTATCAAGCTTAAAAGAGGTTCCATGGAGAACTAGGATTGGAACCGGTAATAAACTAGTTGATAAAGTAGAAAAGCTTCTGAGTAAAAGCTACCAGAGCAAAACAATTTTAGAAATATATCAGGAAAAGAAGTCTCGAAATTTGTAGCTGAAAGCTCCAAGGTTTACTAAAAGATCCCGACCTAAGTCGTCTCAGTCGGAAAAAATTCAAACCTCATTTTTCAAAAGCTTATAAGAGTGATGAAGCTGGCGAAATTGAGTGATTAGATGTCAATTCGATAAAACTCAAGGAGGTCAAAGACAGGTAGGATATTGGAACGGGTGAAATCTACTGGTAAGCGCTGAAGGGGTCCTAAGAATACAACGAGAGAAAGCTTTCCAAATAATCCAAAATTAGAGGCTTAGAGATTATAACCCCTTTGAACATATTCAAAACGGGCCGATATACCGTCCAGGACCATCGACTAGGATTGCCGCTTTCCTGACCAATCAACCTCTAAAAAGCTAGACCTCTAGTTCCTCATAGTAGTCAACTGTTTTTTCGAGACCTTCTGCTAGACCCATTTCAGGCCGCCAATCTAAGATTTCCTGCGCCTTTGAAATGTTGGGCTTCCTCCTTTTAGGATCATCTTTAGGGAGGGATTCATAAGTTACTCCGCTTTCAGAATCAGTTAAATCGATGATTTTTTCTGCCAATTCCAGAATAGAGATTTCGTCCGGATTTCCCAAATTTACAGGATCATTTATCGAACTTCTCATTAGTTCCCAGATTCCTTTCACGAGATCATCGATATAGCAAAAAC
>CAZSNS010000072.1:4871-8321 GCA_964608515.1 Hadarchaeota archaeon (SeqCode) | reverse complement strand
TTGGTGAACAGGTTGTTGTTATGCCTGTGAAAGAGAGGGAGATTAGTTCGGAAGGTAAGAAGAAGGCGGAAGAGATTGAAAATGTGATAAAGGATTGGGTGGGGGCAGATGTAGATGTTGAAATGCTTTCCGATCAAAATGCGATTGTGAGGGCAAGTCCTGATGAAGTTCCGAAAATAATCGGTAGAAATGGGCAGACTGTCGATGATTTGCAAGAATCTTTAAGTGTGAGATTGGATGTGCGAGAAGGTGAGAAAACAGGCTCTTCAAAATCTTTCGAACCTCAGATAGAAGAACAGGGGAATAATTTGTTGTTAAAATTTGGAAAAGAGCATGGTGGTCAACATGCTAAGATTTTTGCCGGGGACAGTTTGCTTTTCAAGGGTTCGATTGGGAATAGCGGAGAGATTAAACTAAAGAAGGACACGAAAATTGGAGAACAGTTAAAAAATGTGCATAGTCAGGGAATTCCCATCACGGCGGAAATTGTTTAGATTTGAATTTTTCTGAAGTTTGAAAAATTTTGTTTAATTTAACAAGTTTTATAAAGGTATATAGGTTGTAAGTAGGAAATATACTCACGGAATAAGTAAAAATTTAAGGTGTCTCTATTGCCTAATTTGAAAGTTCAAGCCGCTGTATTGCTTGCATTTATTGTATTAAGTGGTATTTTTGTTCAGTATGTTTATTCCAGAGGTCCGATGGAGCCTAACGTGAAGATGAAGTTGGTGAAATTCCCTCAGAGTGCTAGTCCCGGATATGAAGGTACTTTTAATGTGAAATGTAAGGCTGATCCTGGTGGCGATTTCAAAATTTATGTTTATAATGGGTTTCATGAGGATATAAATCCGGATAAATTACGTTTCGTGTTCCTGAAAGTGCTCCTTTTGTTGGGAAGACTATAGAAGTTCAAGTGAGAGATAATCGAGGTATTAAGACTTACAAAAAAGACGGTGGTATGGTACCTGTCTAATAAAATTCATTATAAGTAGGGCATTGTCTTTGAAATATTTCGGTTTTTAAGGTTTTTTGACAAAATTTCGGGAATAATTAATAAAAATTGTTTAAAAGCAAGCAAGTTTAAGTATAACTGACTAATATTACACAAGGTGTGTCAAAATGGAAAAAGAAGAAAGAAAAGAATACTATGAAGAACTTGGAATAGAGCCCAAAAAAGTAGAAGAGCATGACACGGAAGAAGACGGAGTAGAAGTTGTCGAAAAATCGGAAGAAGAGAAAAAGAAAGAAGAAGAACGAAAAGAAGAACAACTAGAGCAATACAGAGAAGTATCAGGGTTTTAATCTAAGAAATAATAATCAAGGGATTGTCAAAAAGGGGGAGACAGCCATAGGTAAAAAAACCTTATACACTTGCTTTTAATGAATTTATTTCTAAACATTACACACATATTTCCTCAACCATTCCACCACCTATAAAGAATCTAATTTTTGACCCGCTTCCACCAAAAAAGAAGACGATAAACCACAAAGAAAATGGAAAATAAACACGGATTTTTGACAACAGAAAAATTAGATAGTCATAAGTAGAGCTCGCACTTTAACACTTAATCATAAGTTAAACCCAAACATACGAAAACGGGGGCCCGTAGCTCAGTTGGATAGAGCGGCAGCCTCCTATCTTTCGGGGGATAGCTGCAAGTCGCGGGTTCGAATCCCGCCGGGCCCGTTTTTTAGTGTGTTTGGATAAGTTTGTATGGGGGTTTAGGTTTTGAATATTTTGTTTGTTTGTCGTGGGAATCTTCAGAGGAGTCCTACTGCTGAGGAGATGGTTGAGGGGTGTGTGGGTGAGTTGGATGTTAGGTCGGCTGGTATTTTTCCTACAGCTTCGAATCGTGTAGATGAGGAATTATTGGAATGGGCGGATCGGGTTTATGTTATGACTGAGAGGATTGAGAATAGTTTGCAGTCTGATTTTCCTGAACTTTTCGAAAAATGCACGTATCGAGTTTTGGGAATTCCGGATCGGTATAGGAAAGGTGAAGAGAGGTTGAAGAGGAGACTTAGGGAAGAATTTTCAAAAGACGAGATACTCTCCCAATACTTTGAATAAACAAAAAATGTGAAAATTTTACTTCTCAAAAAACATTAATTCCAAAAATAGAACTATTCTCGAAAATAAAATCAACCATTAAAAATTAATCCAAAAAAATCCAAACAAAAAGTGATAGGCATGACAAATATTAGAAAACCGGCTGTAGCTGGCAAATTTTATGCAGGTACTGAAAAGAACTTGAAGGGTCAGATAGAAGATTGTTTCACCGATGAGTACGGACCGGGAAATGTTCCGGAAGTCGTTGAAGGGTCGAGGAGTCTTGTGGGTTTGGTTTCTCCCCATGCAGGTTATCCTTATTCCGGACCGGTCGCCGCTCATGGTTATTCGAAACTTGCCGAAGATGGGAAACCTGAAACGGTTGTTATTTTAGGTCCTAATCATTCGGGTATGGGAGCTGGCGTTGCTTTTGATAATTCTGAAAAGTGGAAAACTCCGTTAGGAGAAGTTGGATTGGATGAGAGTTTGAGGGATAAAATACTGGCTGAAACGGAGAATGGTGAACTTGATGCTTCCGCACATTCTAGAGAGCATTCGTTAGAGGTTCAAATACCGTTTTTACAATATCTTTTCGACAACGATTTTCAAATAGTTCCGATTTGTTTGAAGAGGCAAGATCTTCAAACCTGTCAATCCTTAGGAGAAGCTATTGGAAAAACAGGTCCCGGAAAAAACTTGCTAGTGATAGCCTCAACCGATTTAACCCATTACGAATCTCCAGAATCAGCGGAAGAGAAAGATAAACAAGTGATTGAAAAAATGAAAAACCTTGACTGGCAAGCCGTGGTAAAGACTGGCTCTGGTAGAAATTATAGCGTTTGTGGATATGGTCCAGTTTCTGCTACACTATTGGCTTCGAAGAATTTGGGAGGAAAGAACACTGAATTGTATAAGTACGCGACAAGTGGGGACACTGGTGGTCCTGCTAGAGAAGTCGTAGGGTATTGTTCTTTAGGCATTTCAAAATAAGTTGAATAGTTTTACAAGATTATGAGCTAGGTGAGAATTTGTTAATCGGTTTACCAACCCCCTTGTTTTTCCAAAGAGAATTGGAAGAATCGGTAAGAGAAATAATAAATCTTGATTCCGAGTGTGTTGAACTAGTTTGTGAAAGTTATCATTTTCCATCGGATTCTCTAACGGTTTCTGATGAAATTATTCAAATGTTGAAAGATGCGGAAGTAGAACCGACTGTTCATTCTAGTTTTTTCGATATTAATTTAGGAAGTTATTATTCGGAAGTGAGAGATTGGGCAGTGAAACGGGTGAAACAATCAATCGACCTTTGTGATTCGCTCGGGTCGGAAATTGTGACTGTTCATCCCGGATTTTTTCTAGCACCTGAACATCAAGAATTGTGGGAGGAGTTGAAGGGAAAT
>CAZSNS010000072.1:0-4861 GCA_964608515.1 Hadarchaeota archaeon (SeqCode) | reverse complement strand
TCACAACTCCTTGGAAGAGTGTTTGGAACATGCTCGTGAAAAGAATGTTAAAATATGTTTAGAAAACATACAAGTTCCTTACTTTTTTTACTCAAATCTAGAAGAGCTCGGTCCTTTTGTTGAGGGTGAAGATAATTTGAGTGTGACTTTAGATATTGCTCATGCGTATTTGTTGAAACAGAGAAATGGTTCGAAAAATCCTGAAAATGAAATTTCTCAGGAGATAAAAAAGTTTGGAGAAGCTATAGAACACATTCACATTCATGACAATGCCGGTGGAGGGGATGATCATTTACCTCCTGGAGAGGGAGATATTAATTTTGCACCTATAATCCAGGCTTTGAGAGAGATTGATTATGATGATCGGATTATTGTTGAAGTTCATAGAGCGGATGAGCCTCTTGAGGCTGGTAGGGAAGCGTTGGAATCTATGAGTGGGCTTTTGGAGTGAAAAAGGTTATTTTTCTTGTTCTTTTGCTATTTTTTCTAGGTCTTTCTTTTTGTCTTTGAGTTCTTCTTTTAGCGTGTCTTCGTCTTTTGGTTTTGTGAGATAGGTGGGTACGAAGAGTAGGGCGCAAGGTATCCAAGCTAGTGCTCCGATAAGTATTGCTAATTTGTAAGATCCGAATGTTGTTACGAGAATTCCGCCTAGGACTGGTCCTAGTCCTCTTCCTAGTTGGTCTGTTGATTGGTTTAGGGCTGTTAGTGTTCCTCTGACTTCTGGCACGTTTATGTTTTCTACCATCGTGTACATGTTGGGGTAGGAGAAGTTTGCTAAGGTTCCTCCTAGGATGAATAAGATTGTTGCTAATCTGTATGTCGGATCTTTGAATATGAAAATTATGAATTCGCCCACGCTTGCTAATCCGGAAAATTCCATGGTGATTGGTGGAAGGTTCATTGATACGACGTAGATCATTGCGACCATTCCTCCTAAAACTCCGAAGATTATCAAACTGGTCCTTCCGGTTCGATATTTTTCTTCTAAGAGGTCTCCGGCAAGTCCTCCTGCTATGTTTCCTATGCCGTTTCCTAGAGCCCATGCTCCGTAAAAGATTGTTGCGAATGGGATTGCCATTCCTACTTCTAAGTGGAAGTATGTTATGATCCAGGTGGTTATTATTCCCCAAGAAACGGTTCCAGGTAAGGATTGTAGAATTAAAAATATATTGGTCCTTTTTTTCCAGACTTTCTTGAAGCTTTCCCAATCTATTTGATAGACATATCCGACTTTCCCTGCCAGTTCCCCGATTTCAGGATCGGATTCTCCTCTTTCAGGTTCTAATAAAAATAACCAGCTTAAACCTATTGCTCCTAGCCCGATTACCCCCATGTATTTGAAGACGAATCTCCAACCTAACGCTTCTCCGAATAATCCTGCGGCTCCTGCACCTAGTCCCGCGCCTACTCCTATGATTAGTGTGACGAGTCCTAAGAATCGTCCTCGTTTTTCGGGTGGGGCGAAATCTGACACTAGAGGGATTGCGATCGGGAAGAATGAACCTATTCCGACTCCTCCGATTATTCGAACGATTAAAAGTTGGTGATATGTTTGTGCGAAGTAGGTTCCTAGCGCGCAAAAAGCCCAAATTGTTGCTCCTGTGAGGATTAGTTTTTTTCTAGAGTACTTGTCAGCCAAATAACCAAAAAGGAGCATAGACCCAGCTAGGGAGGCTACATAAGAAGAACCTATCAAACCCATCTGCGCTTCAGTGATTCCGAATTCTTTCATAATCAGAGAATAGTTAGGATACAAAGCTCCTTGATCTGCAAAATTAAGCATCCCGATAGAAAGGAGAAGAATCAAAGAAAGCCAAGCTCTCTTATCCATAAATCCCCACCGACAATTTTTATACCACAAACGCTATTTTGACTGAGTAATAATTTTCACCAAGTCACTAAAATAATTATTCGAAATCTTTCAAAATAGGAAAGAATTTTTTACCAAAATAACCGGAAGAAATACCGTGCCCCTGTGGTGTAGCTCGGCTAAGCATTCGAGCTTCTCGAGCTCGGGACCGGGGTTCGAATCCCCGCAGGGGCAGTTTTTAATCTTTCATTTTTTGCCCTCTCAAAATCTTGGAGTAAATGTTAAGGGATCTTATCCTCTCGTCGTTTTCCACGTCTGAGGCGTATATCGTCTCGTGGACCGGTTTCTTCCTTGCCGCCGGGAGTTTTCCATCTGCATGTTTTCTTTGCCGAGGTGGATTTCGTACGCAACTCTCTTTTACCTCGGGAATCTTCATGTTTGGGTCAGAAAACTTTTATTTTTACGAATTTTGTTCATTTCCTTGATGGCCTTTTTTATTATAGTGAGGTACAATAATAATTGTAAAGGTTTAAAAGTTACAATAATATTATTGTCATATACAATAATTATTAAGGTGGTGTTAATAATGTGTAAGTGTCATGAACACGGCCCCAAACCCAAAGGTGGATGCCGATCTGGTGTACCGCACGGCTCGAAAAAACCCGGTGCGACATTGCCTCCTTGGAGGCGATTCGTATCCAAGGATGAGAAGAGGAAGACTCTGGAAAAGTATCGGGAAGAACTTGAAAAGGAGCTTGAGGCCGTTAACGAAAAACTCGAGAATCTCTAAACTTCTAATCTTTTTATTTTTTAATTTTGACCAGTAGGGAGGATAATATGTGCGAAAATAATGAACAAAAAGAAAATATTTGTGAGGATCATGGACGAAATGATAACATGTGTGAAAATCACGGACAAAAGAAAAATATGCGTGAGAAGTTCGGGGAAAGAATTCGAAAGCTGAAAGGACTAGCAAAGGCTTTACACTGCCCGACGAGATGGGACATAATCGACATCATAGGTAGTGGTGAAGCTAAAACTAAAGAAATTCGGAAAGGGATGAAAGAAAGGAATTACGAACTTTCAAATCCTGGACTTTACTACCACCTTTCCGAACTGAAGGACGCGGGCGTCATCGAAGTTTCAGATTATGTGGAAGAAGGCAGAGGAGCTCCTGAAAAGAAGTGGAAACTGACTAGGGAAAAAATCGAAATCGATCTCGTAGATTCCGGAGAGTGATTGAATGTCCGCACTTATCCAAGCTGAAGAGCTTTACAAAGAGTTCGACGACGTTCAGGCAGTTGACAACGTCTCCTTTGAGATTGAAGAAGGAGAAGTTTTCGGCTTTCTCGGACCGAACGGTGCCGGAAAAACCACGACAGTAAGGATGATAACCGGAGTTCTAAAACCCGACTCAGGCACCGCGTGGGTGAATGAGAAAAACGTTCGGGAGCAGCCTACAGAAGCCAAAGAAGAAATCGGGATCGCCCCCGAGATATCGAACGCTTATATCGACATGACAGGTTGGCAGAACATGATGCTAATGAGAGAGCTTTACGGAGTCCCCAAAGGTTTAGGAGAGGAGCGGGGAAACGATTTGCTAGAACTTTTCGGAATCTCCGACCGGAAGAACGATAATGTCAAAGGGTACAGCAAGGGGATGCAGCAAAGGCTTGTTTTAGCAATGGCCTTGATACATGACCCACCGATCCTCTTCCTTGACGAGCCTACTGCTGGTTTGGACGTTCAAAGTCAGCGTTTGATAAAGAAGAGGATTAGGGAGATGAACGAAGAAGGAAAGACGATCTTTCTGACCACTCACAACATTCCAGTGGCTAACGAGCTCTGCGACAGGGTTGCGGTTATTAACCACGGTAAGATTGCCGCGATTGATACTCCGGAGAGATTGAAGGGTGCGATTGAGGAAACTCGTTCCGTAGAGGTCGGTTTTGAGAACGGTCTAAAAATTTCAGATCTTGAGGAACTCGATGGGGTAGATAAAATTGAAAAGAGAGGGGACAAGTTTAGGATATATACTAGTAATCCTATAAAGACTGTAGAACTTTTGCTGAGATTAGCAAAAGAAAAGAACGAGAAGATCCTCTCTGTCAGGACGTTGGGGCCTAGTTTGGAAGACGCTTTCATAGAACTTACTGGCGGTGATGAATCGTGAGTTTTGCGTCTCAATTTAAGAGGTCAATCGCAATCGCGAAGAAAAACCTGCGAATTTATTATTTGAAAGGCCCTGTGATCATATTTGGATTGCTTCTACCTCTTTTCTTCTTTCTCTCATTCTGGTTGGGTAGAGATATGCCCTCTATAATGCTTGGTACGGGTTTGGTGGGGATGGCGATCTGGTTTGCTTCGACTTCGATAAGTCCGGTCATCACTTCTTGGGAGACGAGAACTAGGACATTGGAAAGATTAGTTTCCTCGCCAATCGGACTCTCAGGGATACTTTTCGGCGACATTTTGGCCTCTGCACTTATCGGAATCCTAATAACAATAGCCCCACTCTCGATAGCCCTCATAGTGCTCAATCTGACTTTGACCAATCCTCTGATTCTGGTCCTCGGACTGGTTCTCGGTAGCTTCTGCTTTTCGACTATAGGTGTACTCATGGCAGCCCTCCCCACTGACACGACCGCAGACGTGATGATGTTGTCCACACTGGTCAAATTCCCCATAATCTTCGTAAGCGGAATCTTTATCCCAGTGAGCCAACTCCCAGGATGGGGTCAGGCAATATCCTACTTCTCCCCATTAACCTATCTGACAGACCTAATCAGATGGACCTTCGGAAGCAACGGCAGCTTCTGGCCCTCTCCGATTCAAAATATAGTTGTTCTCTCAATTTTTATCGTACTCTTCGCTGGTTTGGCCTTGTTTTTCCATAAGAGAACCATTCCCAAGAGGTTGTAGAGGTGAGGTCTGCAAAAAGTCCTCAAAAGAGAAATCTGCTGGTAATTTCTTAATCTTTTTTTACAAGACTTTCAAGTCTGATTTTCCAATAAACTGCTTTGGTCTTTCTTGAGAGTAATTCATGAATTG
>CAZSNS010000071.1:0-8894 GCA_964608515.1 Hadarchaeota archaeon (SeqCode) | reverse complement strand
TTGACTATATCCCGACCACATGCTAGTATAAATCATAAAAGACACCCTATCCCACCCAACTCCAAAAACCGGAACCTCCAACAAATCTTGTATGAAATCAGTACCCATAACCGTATCATTGATAACTAAAGGATCAACCGCAGTCAAAGTCTTCACATCATGATCATGAATCTTATCCAATACCGAATTATATTCAGATAACGCATCTTCAAACCTTTCCTTATCCAAATTAGAAAACCCCGCTCGTAATGCAGAAGAAGACATTTCCAAAAAAGACCCTTTCCGAATCCCATTCATCTGATAAATAGGAGTTTCCAAATCAACCCCAATCCACGGGAAATACAAACCCTCTTCCGAAACCCACTCAAACAACTCGTCCAAATAATCCGAAAAAAACCCAACATTCCTTTCCGACGGCCAATAACCTAAATCGAAAGGCAGAAGCAACCACAAGCACAGTTCTATATCTTCTTCCTCATATTTCCGAACGAGTTCAGAATACTCATCAAAAGAACGATAAGAAACAGCGATATTAAGACAAACATCAAACTCTTTAAAAACACTCATCAATTCCTCATCCAACGCCTGCTCAGGCTCAAAATTTTCACCCCAAACCCTAATCTTAGAAACATCCGAGATAAAAAAACCTCCAAAAACTCTCAAGAACTTTACTTCTCTAACGAAACCCCTTTCAAAAACTCTTCGACATCCTCCCTCCAAGGCAAACCTTCCATAGGTCCTTGCTTTGAAACAGCTTTAGCCCCTACTGCGTTTGCGAATTTGGCTAGTTTTTCAACTTCCATGTTTTCCATCCAACCTACGAGAAATGCTGCTGAAAAAGCATCTCCGGCACCTGTGGGATCGACTTCCTCTATTTCAAAACCAGCGGATGACATTTCTTGGTTATCAGTATAAATTCTACACCCCTTTTCTGCCAATTTAATCCCTATACAATTAACTCCTCTTTGCAACATCTCCTCCACAGCTGTTTCTTCGTCCTTACATCCAGTAACTATTCTGAGCTCTTCTGCTCCAGGAGAAAGTAAGTCACTTTTCGAGAGAACAGGTTCAGCAATTTTACGAAAAGATTCCCCTCCAACAGTCTCCTCTCGAACATTCGGATCAAATGAAATAATATTATCATTCTTATCAGCCACCTTTACGGCCTTATAACAAGCTTCTCTCATACTGTCACTCATAGTCAAAGAAGATCCGGTAATGTGTAAAGCAGAAGAATTCTTAACAAAATCTTCGGGAACATCCTCAGGACTCACTTTCCCTGCGGCTGATTTTCCTACATGGAATAAGAATTTTCTAGAACCATCACCAAAATAGGTAACAAACGCAGTACCAGTAAACTCCTCACTCAACGTCTTAACATAATCAGTATTCACATCATCGCCGTTCAGACGAGACATTAGAAGTTTCCCAAAATCATCTCCTCCGACAGTCCCTATAATTCCCGAACTTTTTCCAAGCCTAGCCACCGCATCAATAAAAATCGCTGGCGCCCCGCTTGGAAACGGTCCTAAAAATTCTCCTGGTTCATCCAATGGAGTATCGATTTTTTTACGCATTATTTCGACTAAAATCTCTCCGATAGTGATTATTTCGGGCATATGTATCCCAAATCTTTAGACAGTTAATCATTATTTCATACACCTTAAAAATCCGTCTTCCGAGATTTTAGTTTTTAAGTTCGTTGAAAAAACAAAAATTTTCAAAATAATGTTTTCAACGAAAAGTCTAAATATCTACAGATTAAAATATTGACGATTTTCATGGAAGGAAGCAAAAGAGGATATATAGAAATAATTATCGGAATGATACTGTTTTTCATAGTCCTAGGAGTAGGAATTGCAGCAGCTTCAATGGTTGGATCTCGCTACGCGCCAGAATTAGGATATTTGTATATTCTAACTTCGATGATATCTGGCCTTACGGTAGGTCTCTTAAGTGGAATACTAATATTGTCCGGATATTTGAGAGTTTCAGATAAAAGAAAATAATCAAACATCTTAAGACAATTATCTTACTATTAGGGGTAATGCTTTCATTATTGGGACTTACTTACATTTGAGTTAAAAATTTCATTTAAGAAGAAGTTTCGAAAGCTATGAAACCGCTTATTCCTATTGCAACTATAACTGGTAAGAGAAATTTTAGATTATTTAATAGGAAAGCGACAATGCCAGAGTTAGAACCTCGGGTAGTTCCTTTTGGCGGTTGGTGTGTCAGTGTTATGAGATTTGTATTTTCCGCCTTGTTTCTTACGATATTTTCCCACCACTGAAAGGAGTCCTCGTCGATGACTCCGGGAGCACCGTTTTTATCATCGCTCATTAGTATGAAAGTTAAGTTTCTTCTTTTCACAGTATAGTCTAGGTTGTTTTCGATCAGGTTTTGATAATTTTTCTGTGTTCCTGTGAAGTAAGGGTTGAAGTCATGGTTTCCCGCCAGTCCATAAAAGTTTTCCATCGGGAGATTACTATTATCCAGATAGTTTTTCAACTTTCGATAATCTTTTTCAGCGCCGTGATCCACCAAATCTCCCGGCATTAAAGCCATATCCGGTTTAATACTCAGATTGTTTACATCCTCTATAGTGTTTTCAAGAGTTTCCCAATTTTTTTGACTTACTGGTTGTATATCGCTAAAAATCCAGGCTATCAGATTATCCTTGTCATATTGAAAAGCATGATTAAGATAGAAAGAAAACTCATTTTTCAAATCATTCCATTCTGAAGTGACATGATTTCTAGATTTCACAGTCACCTTCTTCTCCCCATTCTCAAAAATCAAAAATAGAGATTCCGGATGATCAACTATCGAACCATCGTCAATAAACGTAACACCCCACCTATCCACCCGAACATTTTCCAAACCATGTTCAGAATGATGATGACCATGAATCCAAGCAGACATATCCTCTTCTTTCAACACCTCGGAAAATCTTTGACTATCTGCAATACCACCACCAACTGGCGGGAGAACACCAGTGGCCCAGAAAACGAAAATGGAACCGAATGCTGCAAGACATATGCCGAATATTAGAATTATGAATATTGTTCTTTTCATTTTCTACTCTCTTTTTGTAAAGTTTGGAATTATTCACTATTATCGTTTTTTTATTTCAACCTTTCAAGGTTTCAAGAAACAAAAAAAGTTCACTCTCTTCCGCTAAGAATCATCCCGCCAACAGTGATAGCTATTATACCAACAAGTTTCAGCTGACCCTTAATTTCAAATAAATTCAAAAATTCTCCAAAGTAAACTATCCCTACAATCACCGGCACAAGAACCATAAAACCCGACATGAAAGGCCCGACTACCGCTACTCTTCCTTCGGTTAGAGCCCAAAACCATACCACTATACCGATACTATTTGCTATAATAACCCCCCAGGTTGCTGGAGTTCCTAATAGAGCCATCCATTGACTCCAAGCAAAAACGTCAAATGTTCCGACGATTTGGGTCGCTCGTTCTAAGAAAATTGCTCCTATCCCAAACAATAATCCAGCAACGGCCGCGAGCGGTATTTCTATTCCTATTGAACTGTCTTCTTGTTCTTCTTCCTTTAGATTATCCTCACTCATTTTATCAAGCCACAAAATTGAGTATTATAACTCCTATAATTACTAGAATAACTCCAAAGTACTCCAGCCTGCTAAGATCTTCCCCTAACCACCATACTCCAAGAGTTAGAGCCATAAAGTTTCCAAATGCTTGGAGCGGTTGAACGATGGACAATGAACTTTTAGGCATGGAGAGAGCTGTGATGTAAAAAAGTGCTCCGATGATAGCGACAACAATACCTCCTAAGAAATATCTGTTCAATAAGGTCACAATAACCTCTTTTATTCTCCCCAGTCGAGGAGTATAACCATCAAACCACCAGCTTGGATCCATATCGTCGGGAAGTTCGTCCAATCCTCTTTTTTGAAATACTCCGGCACTCCCCAAGAAAACAGCAGCTAAAAGCCCAAAAAACGCATATAATTCAAATAATGCCATACTATTTCCTTCACCAACTGATTTAGTTTTTTTTATTATAAATTCCCCGGATTTGATTTAAGTTGTTAAGATTAATTTGGATTTTCAGGGTGAAAGATTTCTTATTTTCCAAAGCTTAAAAGTTGTTGTACCAATATTTTTAACAAATCAACGTATCACATATAAAGTAGCAACATAAATAGAGTTGGTAGAGAAATATGGAAGCATCAGAACCAAATTCTGAACCAGTAGATGAAGAACTTGAAGAAGCATTACGAGAAGCTAAAGCTAGAATTGTCGCCGTCGGTTGCGGGGGAGCCGGAGGAAACACCATCTCCCGTATGATGGAAGTTGGTATACAAGGAGCTGAAACATTAGCGCTAAACACAGACGCACAAGACCTACTCTACGCTACTGCAGATAGAAAACTCTTAATCGGACGAGAAGCTACCGGAGGTCTCGGAGCAGGAAATGATCCCGATAAAGGAGAAGAAGCAGCTAAAGAAAATGAAGAAGAACTCAAAGAACACCTTCACGGTGCTGACTTAGTTTTCATAACTTGTGGATTAGGAGGGGGGACAGGAACAGGGTCCTCTCCAGTAGTAGCAGAAGTAGCTAAAAGATTAGGAGCACTCACCGTTGTAGTAGTAACACTCCCATTTAGCGTAGAAGGTAAAAGAAGAAGCCGAAACGCTGAGATAGGTCTACAAAAACTTCGAGAAGTAGCAGATACTGTCGTTGTAATACCCAACGATAAATTGTTAGAAGTCGCTCCAGACCTTCCAATACCGGCAGCATTCAAAGTAGCTGATCAACTCTTAATGGATTCCATAAAAGGAGTTACTGAATTGATAACAAAACCTGGACTGATAAATCTTGACTTTGCCGACGTTGCAACTGTGCTAGAAGGTAACGGAGTAGCAATGATAGGGATAGGTGAATCTGATACAGAAGATAGAGCGGAAAAAGCAGCCAATGAGGCATTAAATAGTCCACTTCTGGATGTAGATGTAACTGGAGCGAGAGGAGCTCTAGTAAACGTTACAGGTAGTCCAGATATGTCTTTGGACGAAGCTGAAAGTATAGTTGGCAGAGTTTCTGAAGCCTTAGATCCGGAAGCACAAGTCAGCTGGGGAGCGCAAGTTTCCGACGATTTGAAGAAGGCTGTTAAAGTGATGGTGATTCTTTCCGGAGTGCATTCTCCTTACGTGTTAGGTCCGGATGAAGAACCGACTGGCGAAAGGGTTGGAACGAGTGAAGTAGAGGAAGAAGACGTAGAACTTGGATTGGAGTCCTTGGAGTAAGATGATAAGGGAATTTTTGCACCAAGCGAAGAGAGTTCTTCAAGTGGCTAAGAAACCAGATACTGAAGAGTATTTTAATGTAGCCAAAATTACAGGTTTAGGAATTATACTAATAGGTGTAATAGGTTTCATTATAACCTTAGTAGGCAATTTATTAGGCGGATAGTAGGCTAATTGAGATGAGTGAAATGGAAGAGATGGAAGAAGAAAGTGATAGTAGAATATTTGCAGTAAGAACCACTATTGGGCAAGAGAAAAATACAGCGGAGATGATGGATTCTAGAATAGGGAGTAGAGAGCTTCCTATAAAAGCTATTCTTGTTCCTCAAGATATACGTGGATACATATTTGTCGAAGCTGACGGAAAAAGTGCTGTCGAAAGAGCTAGGTCCGGTATCAAGCATGCTAAAGGATTGATAGAGCGAAAAGTGCCTCTTAAAGAAATAGAAGATCTCCTAGAACCCAAACCAACCATAAGCGGTATGGGTAAAGGAGATGTTGTGGAATTAACTGGCGGACCGTTTAAGGGAGAGAAAGGCAGAATAATAAGAATTGAAGATAACAAAGAAGAAGCGACTGTGGAACTTTTTGAGGCTACTGTTCCTATTCCGGTAACTGTGCGAGGAGACAGAGTGAGAGTCGTCGAGAGGAAAAGAGAAGAGGAAGAATAGATGAAAGCAAGTGAAGTCAAACCAGGAATGCGTAATATTACTCTTGAATTAAAAATAGTGGACATCGGAGAACCTCATTACTTTGAAAATGAAAAAGGCGAAGGTAGAGTAGCGACAGCTACTTGCGAAGATGATTCTGGAGAGGTAAAAGTTTCTCTATGGGATGACGAAATTGATAAAGTTGATGTAGGGGATAATATTCGCATTGAAAGTGGTTATTCAAGATTGTTCAAAGACAAAGTACATGTTAACGTGGGCAGATATGGAGAGCTAGAAGTGCTTAATAGTTCCAAAAATTCTTAAATTAATGCAGTATATACCCTAGCTCTTTTAGGCTTTTTAAGCTTAGAAAGTTTACTAAGTAGGTGAACAAAAAGGGAAAATAAGATGACAGAAGAAATAGAAGCACTAGTTGAAGGCGGAGAAGCCTCAGCAGGACCTCCTTTAGGCCCAGCCTTAGGTCCGTTGGGTATTAATGTTGGAGAAGTAGTTTCTGAAATTAACAAGGAAACTTCTGATTATGAAGGTATGGAGGTTCCAGTAAAGGTTGTTGTTGAGGAGGATTCTGGCGAGTTTGAGATAGAAGTTGGTTCTCCACCTACTGCTGCTTTGATTAGAAATCAGTTGAATATTGAAAAAGGTGCTGGTGGGCCGGATGATACTCCAGCTGGTGATCTTTCAATATCTCAAGCGGTTAAAGTAGCTAGTAGTAAGAGAGGAGATTTGCTTGCTAAAAATTTAAAGAAAGCCGTTAAAGAGGTTGTAGGAACTTGTGTGAGTATGGGGATTTATGTTGAAGGTGAAGATCCTCGGAAAGTTGTTAAAGAGATAGAAGAAGGAAAATATGATGAACAGTTAGAGGAGGAATGATTTGAATGTCTTTGTCAGAAGAAGAGATACTTGAAATTGTTGAAGAGGCCAGAGAGAATGGAACCGATAGGAATTTCACTCAGACATTCGACTTATCTATCAATGTGAAAAACTTAGATCTTTCAAATCCTGAAAATAGGATTAGCGAAGCAATAACTCTCCCAAGTGGAACGGGGAAGGAGCAAAAAGTCGCTATTTTTGCTGATGGAGAACTTGCAGAAAAAGCTAGGAATGCAGACGCTGACGCTGTCTTCAGTAAAGACAAACTGGAAGAGTTAGGTGATGATAAGACTGAAGCTAAAAAAGTTGCAGAAGAATATGGTTCGTTCCTAGCACAGGCAGATTTGATGCCGATAGTAGGTAAAGAACTTGGACCTGTTCTAGGACCGCGAGGAAAAATGCCTGAAGCTGTCCCTCCAACTGAAGACCCTTCCGATAAGATTGAAGCTTCCCGGAGCAGAGTTCAAGTTAGTATTCGTGAAAGCCCGGTAGCTAATTTGCCGGTAGGTAGCGAGGATATGTCAGATGAAGAAGTTGCAGAAAATGTGAAAGCCGTTCTAGATTTTCTGATTTCAGAACTTCCGAAAGGCCCGAGACAAATTAACTCACTCACGTTAAAGACCACTATGGGAAAACCAATTTCGACAAAGGTGAACTAAAATGTCAGCTAAGCCGGAAGCCAGTGTTGCTGAGTGGAAGAGAGAACTGGTTCAAGACTTGAAAGAAAAGTTCGATGAATATCCAGCTGTAGGCATTCTTGATATTTCCGGAATCCCAGCTAAACAATTCCAACAAATAAGAGATTTGTTACGGGGAAAGGCAGAAATTAAGGTAAGTAGGAAAGTACTACTCCAAATAGCAATCGAAAAAGCTAGCGAAAAACATGAAGGACTCAAAGAACTGGCCGAGCATTTGGAAGGTCCTAGTGCTTTGGTTTTTACTAAGATGGATCCTTTTAAGCTGAGGCAATTGTTGGAGGAGAATAGGACGACTGCTCCTGCTAAGCCCGGTATGGATGCTCCTGAAGATATTGTGATTCCGGAGGGTGATACTGACTTTTCTCCTGGTCCTGTGGTGGGTGAGTTGCAAAGTGCTGGTGTGAATGCTAGGATTCAGGCGGGAAAAGTTGTGGTGTTGGAAGATTCTAAAATTGTGGAGGAGGGGGAACCTATTTCGGAGGAGGTTGCTGGTGTATTATCTCGTTTTGATATTGAACCTAGAGAGATTGGTTTTGAGTTAAATGCTGCTTATGCTGATGGGGCTGTATTCCCAAGTGATGTTTTAGAGGTTGATGTGGATGAAAAGTTAGAAGATATTAAGACTGCTTCATCCAATGCCCTAAAACTTTCATTAGAAATAGATTTCCCGACCGCTCAAACAGTTCCTATTATGATTGGTGAAGCTTCTTCTAAAGCTCAAAACCTTGCATTTAACGCTGTAATTTATACTCCTGAAATAGCCCCACAATTACTAGGCAAAGCAAATTCTCAAATGATGTCCGTAGCTTCCAGACTAGCTTCGGAAAATCCCGAAGCGCTGGACGAAGAGTTAAATAAAAAACTATCTGCTGAAAAAGCTGCAGAAGAAGAGAAGAAAAAAGAGGAAAAACAAGAGAAAAAGGAAGAAGAAGAAGCAGAAGAAACTGAAGAGGAAGCACAGGATAAAAAAGAAGAAAAGGAAGAAAAAGAAGAAGGAGAAGAAGAAGCTAGTTTGGGTGGTTTATTCGAATAACGGAGGTGTTATGAAATGGAATACGTATATGCCGCGCTTATGCTACATTCGGCTAACCAAGAAGTCAGTGAAGAAAATATTTCACAAGTTCTAGAAGCTGCAGGTTCTGAAGTAGATCAAGCCAGAGTAAAGGCATTGACTACAGCACTTGAGGAGGTTGACATCGAAGAAGCAATCGAATCAGCCGCGATGCCTGCTGCACAACCAACAACGGCACCAGCAGCTGAAGAGGCCGAAGCTGAGGCTGAAGCGGAAGCTGAAGAAGAGGAAGAGGCTGAAGCGGAAGCTGAAGAAGAGGAAGAGGCTGAAGCGGAAGCTGAAGAAG
>CAZSNS010000070.1:7325-9224 GCA_964608515.1 Hadarchaeota archaeon (SeqCode) | reverse complement strand
AGAAACTTTTAGATGGGAGAGAGCAACTGATTCATTCAAAAAAATGGAGGAATCCCAAATTTTGAGAGAAATTAGAGAGGATCAAGGTATGAGCATTCCGGAAATGAAAAAAGAGATTAAGAATAGGAGTGAATTTCTCCAAGAAATGGTTGACCAATCGATATTTTCTTATGCAGAAATATCTTCTTTAATCCGACAATATTATTTTGACTCGGAAAAAGCGATGAAAAAAATTTCTCAATAGAAAAGTGTTAGAATGTCTCTTACATCTTTCTTCAAAAGAAGAATTGCAGACAAAGATTATGCCGAACTTCAGGAGAATTTGCGTAAAGTTCGCCGCCCTAAATCACCCCACGATTACGTTGCCCGGGCAATGCTTTATTCTATTACTACAGCTATTTTGGTAGCTCTAATTT
The DNA here is from genome assembly GCA_964608515.1 of Hadarchaeota archaeon (SeqCode). Taxonomy (GTDB): domain Archaea; phylum Hadarchaeota; class Hadarchaeia; order Hadarchaeales; family JAGGTB01; genus CAYLJV01. The sequence goes on along the minus strand of CAZSNS010000070.1, from coordinate 8,808 downwards.
TCTTTTCCGTGTCTTTTATACTTCTAGATTTTTACCTACCTTTTTCAATTGGTCTGTCTATTGGAATTGGCGGAGGATTGGGTGCTGCGATCTATTATATCTCCTTTGTTCTTCCAAAGATTCAAGCTTCAAATCGAAAGGGAGAGATAGAAGATATGCTCCCCCACGCGACGGCTTATATGCTTGCTCTTAGCAAAGGTGGGTTTGAGCCAATCGAACTTTTTGAGTCATTAAGTGAGCAGGAGGAATACGGGGAGATTACTAGGGAGGCGGGAGCAATAGTGAGAAATGCTGAAGTTTTGGGTTATAGCCCTACGGAAGCTATTGAAGATGTTGCAGAAACGACTCCTTCTGAGGAGTTTAAGGACTTTTTATCATCTTTTTCCTCGGTTATAGAAACCGGCTCGAATATTTCCAGTTTTCTGCGCCGTAGGACTGAGAGATATTATGAAGAGACAGAAGAAAAGCAGGAAGAACAGTTGGAATTTTTAGGGGTTTTGGCAGAAGTCTACGTGACAACTTTAGGATTGGGACCTATTTTTGGAATCGTCATTATTTTAATGCTTGGTATGATGGGTAATTTCATGATAAATATTCTCCGTCTTATCGTGTATTTTATGATTCCGGTAGGAGTGCTTACCTTTATCGTAATTTTGGACATGCAGTCTAGAACACGGTTTGGAGAACCCGGTAAAACGAGTGAGGAGGTAGTGGAAACCGAGAAGTCATTTTTTGGGTCCATTAATCAAAAATTGGCCAGTTCTAAAGACCGTCTAAAAAATATGCAGTCTTTTGTAGACTCTCCGTATAGTTCTCTGGTTTTTAGCTTACCAGTAGGAGCTGTTGTTTCGATTTTATTGTTTTTCAGAATGGGAATTCGAATTGAGACCGCGATTACTTTTTTCACTTTGATATCTTTGACTCCTCCCACGATTTTTTTGGAGATTAGAAGGCGAAAGGAGGAAAGAATGATTGAGATCGCTCCAGATTTTTTAGATTCTTTCGCAGACTCTATCACCTCAGGATTACCAATTTCAAAAGCATTTTTCTCCCTGACCCCTGAAAGATACGATGATTTGGAACCGATAATACAGGAAACCAGAAAAGATATAGAATGGGGAAACACACTCCCGAGGGCATTTCAAAAGGCTTCCGAACGTATCAGGAGCGCCGTAATTAGCAGAATAATGTCTCTCATCAAAAAATCCTCAGAAGTAACTTCAGACATCAGCGGAATATTGGAAGTACTTGCCGAGGACGCCGACACAGAAAGATACCTTCAACAAGAAAGAAGCAGAGTAACCGCCACATATGTTATCATCGTCTTTCTATCATTCGGAATATTCCTAATAACGGCTTATAGCTTCTCCGTTTCATTCGTCCCTCTACTAAGCCAAGCTTCCGGATCTCAAGCTGAGGTCGGACAAGGGGCTCCCCAATTTCAAATTGAGGGGATTTCTCCCGCCCTCATTAAACAAGCGCT
>CAZSNS010000070.1:0-7315 GCA_964608515.1 Hadarchaeota archaeon (SeqCode) | reverse complement strand
TTTCACGCGTCTCTAATCCAAGGATTTTGCTCAGGGTTATTGGCCGGGATGATGAGCAAAGGGCAAATTTCTGCAGGTCTAAAATACTCGTTGATAATGCTTGGAGTTGCTTGGGCCTTCTTCACTATAGTTGGTATTTAGATTAGTTTCGGAAAATCAAAAGGATTTTTCCAATTTTTACTCTTTTTCAATAGTTATGAATTTTTATTTCTGATTAGAAGGAGATAAAGCTTTTCTTTTTTAAATGTGGAAAAAATCATTCATATTGGGAAATGACCGTGTCTGTATATTCTGTTGTATCAGGGAAAGGGGGTGTAGGTAAGACCATTATTTCTGCAAACTTGGGTCTAGCCTTGGGGGAAAGAGAAAAACAGGTCCTTCTGGTGGATGCGGACCTTCCGTCAGGAAATTTAGCACATTATCTTGGAATGAAGAATCTTACTCCCAACTTACTCGATTTTCTTGCAGGAGATGTTGATTCTATAGACGAAATTTTGAGAGATGTTAGTGAAAATGTGGATATTTTACCGACTACGAACTCTCTTAGAAAGTTCTTATCCGCGGATATTTCCAAACTTGAAAGTATTCTCACTGATTTGGGCGAATATTATGATTTTATTATTATTGATTCACCTCCTGGCATCAGTAGAAATTCCATATCTCCTATCGAAATTTCGGATGAATTACTTCTGGTCGTTACTCCCGATGAGGCTTCGGTTTCAGCCGCCGAGAACATTCATAAAATAGGAAAAATCCTTGAACGAGAGGTAAGAGGATTCATTGTGAATAAGTGGAGGGAAAGAGGATTTTTCGATAGATTGTTTGGGGATGATAGCCAGATGAACATTGAAAAAATCGAGGATAGGATGATAATTGAGAATCTTGGAAAAATACCTTACGATGATAGTGTTCGTGAAAGCACTGAACGTGGCGAACCTTTGTTAGAATATGATAAGAGCTCTAAAGCTTTTGAAGCTATTGAGAAGATATCAGAAGAAATTGCTGGTTAAATTTATTTGCATGTCCTAAATTCTTTTTAGACCAAAAAAATAATTTCATAGTTTTCATTAATAAATAAGAGGCTTATATTTTCTTTAAATTTTAATAAAATTTTTTATGAACTTCTTTCGAGGAAATAAGTATTATTTAATCTTAAAAATGGAAAAAGTAATCAAATATGAAACTCAAGTTTAAAGGAATGTTTATGGAAATCTTTATTAACGCATGGAGATATAGGAGGTGATTTATTTATGAATAATGAAAAAGGAGTTTCACCAGTAATCGGAACTATAATACTCATAGCCATAACCGTAATTGTCGCAGGCACAATAGGATATTACGCTACGGGTTTCGGAACTCCAGAAGACAAACCCAATGTATCCATTTCCTTTAGCGGTGCAAACGATAACTCAAGCGAATTTCAAATAGACCATATCGGCGGAGAGAGTGCTCAAGGTGTAACAGTCAATTTAACAGCAGAGAATTTTGTACAATCACCGAATTTAGATGATACTAGAACAATATGGGGACCAGACAATTTCAGTGTTGGAAAAAGAATCAATATAGACTTAGCCAATGTAGATAACGTGGAAACTCTTACCACTGGTGATCGAATAACTGTACTTCATGAGTCCACCGGTACCTTGCTAGGAGCAGTCGATATTAAGTAATAGTTATTTCGATTTTCACCGTTTTTTCTGTAGGTAAAGGTGCAAAATTAAAGAGTATAAAGTATGAGTTTCTACTCTCACTCTTTGAGGAATTATCCTCTTGAACCCTGTAAAGATTTTTGACTTTCTTTTACTAATATCAATTTTTTATAACTTTTTGTTCGGTAGATTAAGTGAGTGGTTAAATATCTGTTAAAATTACCTTAAAATGGTGAGACTTTGGTTATTAGGGTTCTTTTCGTTGATGATGAGACTGATTTTTTAGAACAGGCTATGATTTTTTTGGAGAAAGAAGTCGAGGAATTTGATGTAGAGACAGCGAGTTCTCCAGAAAAAGGTTTGGAGATGTTGGGTGAGAAGGAGTATGATGCTGTTGTATCGGATTATCAAATGCCTGAGATGAACGGTCTCGAATTTTTGGAAAGTGTTAGAGAAGGGAAGGGGTTTGATATTCCCTTTATCATCTTTACGGGTAAGGGTCGTGAGGAGGTGGCGATGAAAGCATTGAATTTAGGTGCGAATCGGTATTTGCAAAAGGGGGGTGATCCTAGGTCTCAGTATGGTGTTTTGGCTGATGCGATATTACAAGAGGTTTATCATTTTGATTCGGAAAAGGATTTGCGAGAAAGTGAGGAGCGTTATAGAGGATTGTTTGAGTCGGCTCAAGATGGAATGCTTATTTTGAATGCTGAGACGGGCGAGGTGGAAGACGCTAATCCGTACATACAAGATTTGACAGGTTATTCTAAAGAAGAGCTTGTGGGAAGGGAGCTTTGGGAGATAGAAACTTTTAGGAATATTGTTGAGAATCGGGATAAATTTGAGGAACTTGTGGAAGAGGGTTATATTCGTTACGAGGATTTGCTTTTGGAAACGAAGGAAGGTGGGAAAGCTGCGGTCGAGTTTGTCAGCAATACCTATGAAGCGGGTGGAGAGAAAGTTGTACAGTGCAATATTAGAGACATTTCCGGGCAGAAAAGGGCGGAGGGGCGACAGCGCGAGAGAGTAAAAGAATTGAGTTTGTTGTATAATCTTTCAAAAGTTGAAGATTCGGATGAATCTTTAGAAGAGATTCTGGATAAAGCAGTAAACTTGTTGCCTGATGCTTGGCAATATCCTGAAATAACTTGTGCACGTATTAATTTTGAAGATAATGAATATAAGACGGATAATTTTCAGGAAACTGAATGGTGTATCTCTAGTGATATAGTCGTTGAAGGAAAAGATAGAGGGTTTGTTGAAGTTTTTTATTTAGAAGAGAAGCCCGAGGAAGATGTTGGCCTATTCTTAGAAGAAGAGAAAAAGTTACTCAAAGAGTTTGCAGAAAGACTAAGCTCGATTTTAGAAAAAACAAAGATTGAAAATAGGCTTGAAAAATCACAAGAAATTACAAATGTTGGAAGCTGGGAGATGGATCTAGAAACCAGAGAGCTGGCTTGGTCCGACGAAGCCTATAAAATATTTGAACAACCTATTGGAACTCCAATTGATTACGAAAAATTTTTAGGATTTATACATCCGGAAGATCGAGACTTTGTGAATAAAAAATGGAACGAAGCCCTAGAAAGTGGAGAATATGATATAGAGCATCGTATAGTCGTTGACGGAGAGACAAAATGGGTCAGAGAAAAAGTGGAGATGAGGTTTGACAACGAAGGAGAACCGGTAGAAGCGATTGGTATCGTACAGGACATTACCGAGCCAAAAGAACGGGAACGAGAATTAAAACGGAAGGAGTGGTATCTCGATTACATGCCTGATTTTATCCAGGTTATCGATGAAAAAGGTAATATTATATATCGAAATCGAGCATTAGGAGCAGAAGGTGTATTTGACAAGGAGGAGATTGAAGGTTCTGAATTGACAGAATTTGTTCATCCAGAAGATATGGAAAAGGTTGAGGAAATGTTTACGAAGGCTCTCGAAAATCCAGGAGAAGAATATACAGAAGTAGTACGAGGAAAAACGAAAGATGGTTGGGCTTGGTTCCAAGGCAGAATAATCAACTATTTGGATAAACCTGAAGTAGAAGGTATAATCGTAACAGGGCAAGACATTACCGACCGTAAGAAGATGGAGGAGGAATTGAGGGAGAGCGAAGAAAGATTTCGGAAATTCTTTGAACATCTACCAATGATGGCCTTCTTACTTGACAAAGAAGGAATAGTCGAAACCGTAAATGATAAGTTTTGCGATAGAACCGGTTATGAAAAACAGGAGGTAGAAGGTAGAAAAATCGAAAACTTGTCAGATATTCTGACAGAAGAATCTACCGAAAAAGCCGTGGAAAATTTTCAAAAATTTATAGAAGGAAAAGAGGTGGGGTCATATAAGATCAAGTATGAGACGAAAGAGGGTGAGGAGCGAACTGCAGAAATATATTCAGTTCCATATCGCGGGGAAAATAGTGACTTTTCAGGAGCTCTTGGTCTCGGAAGAGATATTACCGAATGGGAGGAGATGGAGGAGGAATTGAGGGAGAGCGAGGAAAAATTTCGAAGTTTGTTTGAGTCTTCTAGAGATGCAATTATGATTTTAGACCCAGATGAAGGAAAGTTTATTTCAGCTAATCCGACTGCCGTGCAAATGTTTAGGATGGAGGACGAGAACGATTTTTGCACGAGAAAACCATGGGAATATTCTCCTAAAAAACAACCAGACGGTCAAATATCTAAAGAAAAGGGGAAGGAAATGATCGAAAAAGCGATGACTGAAGGCGAGGCTTTCTTTGAATGGAGACATGAAAGATCAGATGGAGAGGAGTTCCCTGCCACAGTTCTATTAAGTAGGATGGAAATTGGTGATAAGACTTTTTTACAAGCCACAGTTCGGGATATTACAGAGAGAAAAGAGATTAAAGACCGTGAAGATTTCTTACACTCGCTACTCAGACATGATCTTCGGAATAAGGCTCAAATCGTCCAGGGTTATCTTGAACTATTGGGAGATTATGATTTATCCGAAGAGGTGGAAAATTTTGTGAAAAAAGCAAGAAAAGGAATCGGGGATAGTATGGATTTAATACAGAAAGTGAGAACTCTTAGAAGTATCGGCGAGAAAGAAAAAGTTAAGAAGGTTGATATCGGCCCGGTTATGGATAATGTGATTGATGAGAGAGAATCTCAGGCTCAAGGGAAGGGAATAAAAATTGAGCATGATGTGAAGAATGATAGTGTTTTGGGAGGGGCTCTTTTGGAGGAGGTTTTCTCTAATCTTATAGAGAACTCAATAAAACACTCTGACGGAAATGAAATCCGAATTTCGTCAGAGGGGACAGAAGATGAATGCATAATCATAGTGGAAGACGATGGTCGGGGTATACCGGATGAGGAAAGAGAAAAGATTTTCGAAAGAGGATTTACAAGTGTGGGTACGGGTGGTTCTGGGCTTGGTATGTATCTTGTGAAACAAATTGTTGAGGGTTATGGTGGCAGTATTGTGGTCAAAGACTCAGAGTTGGGTGGAGCTAGATTTGACGTTCATTTACAAAAAACCTGAATTTTTCTTGACAGGTTGTTAGATTACAATTTTCATTTGAATAAAATGAGGATTTTGAAGGGTCTATGACTTATCAAAGAAGGAACAGTTTCTGGATTGGGTTTAAAAACAGAAATAGTGGATTTTATTTCTAGCATATATAAATCATTTAATCGATATTTTTAGTGCTATTATCTTTGATTAGGTACTGATTGTTTACGTTGGATTTTTATAGACTTGGAGTTTTCACGTTTATTATTGAGAATTTTTCTCCTTGGTCGGCTTTTAGAGCCATTTTCGTGTTTTGAGGGCATGGAACGATGTCGTTTTTCTCGACTATTTCTTCGTCTTCTCCAATCTGTAACGTTCCTTTTCCATTAACTATGTAAAAGAAAACGTCTACTGGGACTGAATGTTCCGGTACTTCATCTCCTGGTGAGAGAACTAGATTTGTGACGTCTGCGTTTTCGTGACTGATTAGTTTCTTCGCAAGTATTCCTCTTTTGTTTTCTTTTCCTTCAACCTCTTCCATCTTTATGACTTTCATGATACCGTGTATTTGTTCTGGTTCTATCTGTTAGGTTTTTGCTTGAGATCCTTTTGCTTGTTGATAGATGTTTGAATTTGTCCAAACACTTAAAAAGAATAAGTTAGTTAGTGTTTACTAACATAGGTGTTTTGAGTGTCGAGAAAAACCACAAAAGAAAGAAAAAAAGAAATCGTAAAAGCAGCCCTAGACTTAATCGGCGAAAAAGGGATAGGCTCCCTCAGAACCTCCCAAATCGCTGACCGTGTAGGTTTCTCAGAAGCGGCCCTCTACAAACATTTCCCGAACAAAAAAGAAGTTGTCAGAGCTACAATTCAAACTGCGGGAAAAAATCTGATAGAATCTCTAACCAGCTCGATAGAAGAAGTTGAAACTGATGATAATCTAGCTAAACTGAGAAAAGTGCTCGAAACCCACATGAAGTTCATAAGAAATCATCCAGGCATCACTAGACTCTTGTTCTCCGACGAAGTTCATTTCAACGAAGAAGACCTTCGAGATGATCTTTTCGACATTATCTCTAAGAATAAGGAGATTATCAAAAACTTACTCAAAGATGGGATAGAAGAAGGACAAGTCAGAAAGGACCTTGACCTCGAAGCCGCATTCACCATATACTTCGGCATCATCCAAACACAAATCCTCTTCTGGTCTCTTACAGCAGGCGAAAAAACGCTCGACGGACAAATCGACCCTCTATGGAACCAATTCGAAAAACTTGTGAAAAAACAGGGTGAAAAAGAGTGAATATTATTATCCTAGTACTAGTCCCGGCTGCTCTTATTGTGCTTGCCGTGTCCATTATTAAAGACAAGGGAAAAACGAAGGAAAGCCTAAACGTCGCCAAAGGAATGGCCAAAAAAGTAGGGCCAGATATTTTCGGTCTATTACTTTTAGTTGCTTTGTTTTTCACACTCATTCCTGAAGGAGCTATAGAATCTTTGCTCGGTAAAGGAAATATCCTTCTGGCTAGTTTATATGGCGCTGGTATTGGAACGGTTTTGATTTTGCCGAAGTTTGTTGCTCTCCCGATGGCTGCCGACTTGTTGGATCAGGGAGCTTATCTCGTTGTGGCTGCAGGATTTATTACGACGCTTACGATGGTTGGTTTTGCTACGGCTCCGGTGGAGATTGAACATTTCGGTAAAAAATTCACCCTTGTGAGGAATGTTCTAAGCTTCATATTTGCAATCTTGATTGCACTGGGAATGATGCTGATTCTAGGCTGGTGATATTGTGAGTTTGAAGGATTATCTTAAAGACCAAAAAATACTACTCTTCGCCCTGGCAGCTTACCTGATTGTGTTTTTGTTCAACTGGAATATCTTCGTTGAAGCTCTAAACACATCATGGATCTACATAAGTGAAATGTTGGAAGTTTTTCCAGCAGTGCTAATATTCACCGGCCTGCTAGAGGTTTGGGTGCCTCGGGAAACAATTTTGAAAAATTTCGGTTCGGAATCCGGAATCAAAGGCAAAATCGTCTCCTTCTTCCTAGGATCCGTATCAGCAGGACCTATTTATGCCGGGTTTCCAATAACCCAATCATTACTTAGAAAAGGTGCTAGCGTAGCAAACATAACCATAATACTGAGCGCTTGGGCCGTGGCCAAGCTTCCTA
>CAZSNS010000069.1:0-9417 GCA_964608515.1 Hadarchaeota archaeon (SeqCode) | reverse complement strand
AAGCCGGCTGTCGCGGGTTCAAATCCCGCCGGGCCCGCTGAGAGATGTTAACGAGGTTAATAATGGCGAAGGAAAAAGGTTTTGATGTGATGGAACACGAATTAGTTCCCGACCATGAGATTATTAGTGAGGAGGAGGCGGAGGAAGTTTTGGAGGAGTATGATATAGAAGCTGTACAGCTGCCGAAGTTGGATAAGAAAGATCCGGTGGCTAAGGCGATTGATGCTGAACCGGGTGATGTTGTGAAAATTACAAGAGAAAGTGAAACGGCTGGAAAAAGTGTAGCTTATAGGTATGTGATTGGGTGATTGTATTATGGATACTTGGATACCTTTAGAAAAATTTTTCGAAGAAAAAGGTCTTGTCAGACAACATTTAGATTCTTATAACGAATTTATTGAAAACGGTTTGCAAAGAGTTATTGATAATTATGGTGATAATCCTGAGAAGGACGGTTGGATCGAGTTAGATATAGAAGATCCTAGTCTTGAGGTTACGTTAGGGGATATAAGAGTCGGTAAGCCTTCTGTTCGGGAGGCTGATGGATCCAATCCGAAAGTTAACCCCAATGAAGCTCGTCTCAGAAACTTAAATTATTCCGCTCCTTTGTTTTTAGAAATGGCTCCTGTGGAAGATGGAGAACCAGGAGAATTTCAAGAAGTTTACATAGGCGATCTTCCTGTAATGGTAAAATCAAAAATTTGTAATTTGAACGGAAAATCAGAAGAAGAAAAAATTGATGCAGGAGCAGATCCTCTAGATCCAGGAGGTTATTTCATAGTTAATGGAACAGAACGAGTATTGGTCACACAAGAAGATCTCGCTTCAAATCGGATATTGGTTGAACGAGGTGGAAAAGGCGAAACACAAGTTGCGAAAGTTTTCTCATCAAGAGCCGGTTTCCGAGCATTAGCAGTAGTGGAACGAAAAAAAGACGCTCTTATTCACGTATCACTACCCTCAGTTCCAGGAAATATTCCATTTGTAGTAATGATGAGAGCTTTGGGGCTTGAAAGTGACAAAGAGATTGTAAACGCAGTATCAGAAGACCCGGAAATATCGAAAGAATTTATCGAAAACCTTCAAGAAGAAACCGACGTAAAAACTCAGGAAGACGCTCTCGACTTCATAGGAAAAAGAGTAGCAAGAGGACAAACCAAAGATTACCGACTGGAACGAGCAGAATCAGTTCTTAACAAATACCTTCTCCCACACATCGGGAACGACAAAGATGTATGGATCGAAAAATCTTACTACCTAGGCAGAATGGCAGAACGGACAATCGAGTTAGGCCTAGATAGAAGAGGGGTTGATGATAAAGATCATTATTCAAATAAAAGACTCAAACTCGCTGGCGATTTGATAGAAAATGTATTCAGATTAGCATTCATCAAACTAGCTCGAGATATAAAATACCAACTGGAAAGGGCGGAATCAAGGGGGCGAGAAGTAAACGTCAAAACAGCTGCTAGAGCAGACGTTCTTACAGAAAGAATAAGACATGCCTTAGCAACAGGGAACTGGCCTGGTGGAAGGACAGGTGTAAGTCAGTTACTAGAAAGGACAAACTATATTGGAACATTCTCTCATCTCAGAAGAGTAGTATCTCCCCTAAGTAGATCACGTCCTCATTTTGAAGCTCGTGACTTACATCCCACTCACTGGGGTCGAGTATGTCCAAATGAGACACCGGAGGGTCCAAACTGTGGACTCGTTAAAAACTTTGCTTTATCAGCTTTAGTTTCAACTGGTTCAGACGAAGAAGAAGCTGAAAGAAAACTGCGAAAACTAGGAGTAGAAGAACTTGAAAAAGGAATAGAGTGGGAAGGAAAATCACCAGTTTATCTTAACGGAAAATTACTTGGACCGGTTAAACATGGAGAAGAGTTTATAGATACTGTTCGTGAGAAAAGGAGGGAAGGTGAGATTAGTCCTCAAGTGAATATAACTTATTATGAAGAGACAAATGAGGTTATGATTAATTGTGATCAAGGTCGTTCCAGACGCCCTCTTGTAGTGGTTAAAGATGGAGAACCTCAATTGAAAGAAGAAATCATAGAAGGATTGAAAGAGGGAGAAATAGAGTGGGACGACTTGGTATTGAATGGAGTGATTGAGTTTTTAGATGCTGAAGAAGAAGAAAATGCCTTCATCGCAGTTTCTCCTGAAGACGTAACTGAAGACCATACCCATCTTGAGCTTGACCCAATAGGAATGTTGGGTGTGAGTGCAGCCCTTGTACCTTATGCCGAACATAACCAGTCGCCGAGAAATACTTATGGAGCAAATATGGCGAAACAAGGATTAGGTTTACCCGCTGCGAACTTTAGAAAAAGAGTAGATACGAGATCACACTTACTTCATTATCCTCAGAAATCCTTAGTCAAAACAAGAATCATGGATGTAATGAATTATAATCAAAGGCCAGCTTGTCAAAACTTTGTAATCGCACTATTATCCTATGAAGGATACAATATGGAAGACGCAATAATTATGAATAAGGATTCCATAGATAGAGGCCTTGCCAGATCAACTTTCTACAGACTTTATGAAACAGAAGAAGCACGATATCCAGGGGGACAAGTTGACAGGCTGGAAAAACCAGGGGAGGAAATAAGAGGATATGCCGAAGAGGAACTGTATCGAAATCTAGATGATGATGGATTAATCCAACCAGGCTCTGAAGTGAAAGGAAAAGATGTGTTAATCGGAAAGACCAGCCCTCCAAGATTTCTTGAAAAAACAGACGAGTTCGGCCTTGGAGTAAGACAAGCGCGAAGAGAAAGCTCGGAAAGAATGAGGCCAAACGAAGAAGGTATCGTAGACATGTCTTTATTAACCGAAAACATAGATGGGGATAAACTCGCCCGAATCAGAGTTCGAGACCCAAGAGTTCCTGAGATAGGTGATAAATTCGCTTCGAGACATGGTCAAAAAGGAGTGGTCGGAATGGTTGTAAGAGGTGCAGATATGCCATTCACAGAAACTGGGACGTCACCTGATATCATACTTAATCCACATGCTATACCTTCAAGAATGACTGTTGGACAGCTTATCGAAATGTTAGGTGGAAAAGCAGGGGCTATGAAAGGAGAACAAGTCGACGGCAGTCCATTTGGAGGAACCTCCGAAGAAGAAATAAAAGAAATACTGAAAGACTATGGTTTCAAACAAACAGGAGAAGAAACCATGTACGACGGAAAGACAGGCAAAAAACTCAAAGCAAACATATTCGTAGGCATATGCCATTATAGAAAACTACACCATATGGTTTCAGATAAAATCCATGCTAGAGCTCGAGGTCCATATCAAATGCTGGCTCGACAACCGACTGAAGGTAGAGCAAGAGAGGGAGGACTTCGGTTTGGAGAAATGGAAAGAGACTGTCTTATCGGGCATGGTGCCGCCAGACTTCTAAAAGATAGGCTTTTAGACTCCTCAGACAAGTATATAGCAAAGGTTTGTGAAGATTGTGGAAACTTTGCAGTTCACGACGAAAGACGAGATAGAGTTTATTGTCCTGTTTGTGGAGAAGACTCTGAAATTAGCGAAGTGGAAACCTCTTATGCCTTCAAACTTATGACAGATGAATTAAGATCAATGGGACTAGCCCCAAGATTAAGATTAAAAGATAGAGCATAGGTGTTAAAATGCCAGAAGTTTCAAAAGCAATAGACAAAGTCGAATTCGGACTTTTATCCCCAGAAGAAATACGGGACTTATCAGTAGCTAGAATAGTTACAGCAGACACATACGACGAAGACGGTTATCCCTTGGAAAAAGGTCTGATGGATCCGCGTCTGGGAGTTATAGATCCAGGCTTGAAATGTAGAACTTGCGGAAAGAGATCAGGTGTTTGTCCTGGCCACTTCGGTCGGATAGAACTTGCGAGACCTGTGATACATACGGGTTTTGCAAGAACTGTGTATAGCTTACTTCGAGCGACTTGTGGGAAATGTGGACGGATAATGCTTTCTGAAGATAAGTTAGAAAGATATAGACAGAAACTTCGTGATTCTGAAGGTCTTGCTTCCACTTGGGAGGACTATTCTAAGAGAATTGTCAGGAGAGCTTACAAGAGGGATGAATGTCCTCATTGTGGAGCTGAACAGGGGAAGATCGACTATGAAAAACCTACTACCTATAATGAAGGAGATAAACGCCTAACTCCTAGCGATGTTAGAAGAAGGTTAGAAGAAATAACTGATGCAGATGTCAGACTTTTGGGAGTGGATCCAGAAGTAGCGAGACCGGAATGGATGGTACTAACTGTTCTTCCAGTTCCGCCAGTTACAGTTCGGCCAAGTATTACTCTTGAAACGGGTGTTCGTTCCGAAGATGATCTAACTCACAAACTTGTTGATGTAATTAGGATCAATCAAAGGCTTAGTGAAAATCTTGAAGCAGGTGCACCACACCTTATCATTGAAGATCTTTGGGAGCTGCTTCAATATCATGTTACAACTTTCTTTACCAACGAAGTATCGGGAATCCCACCCGCAAGACACAGATCCGGAAGAAACCTTCGAACTCTCGCTCAAAGACTGAAAGGGAAAGAAGGAAGATTTAGAGGAAATCTTTCTGGAAAGAGAGTAGACTTCTCTGCCAGAACCGTAATATCACCAGACCCTCAAATAGGAATAAATGAAATAGGTGTCCCCGAATATATCGCAAGAAATCTTACAATACCTGTAGATGTTACAGAATATAATATTGAAGAAGCTAGAAACTTGATAAGAAGAGGACCTGACATACATCCAGGAGCCACTTCTCTAGAAAGCCCTGATGGAAATAGGTTCGATCTAAGATATGCAGATAGAGAAGAACTAGCAAAAATGATAGAACCTGGATACGAAATAGAAAGACACCTCAAAGACGGAGACGTAGTACTATTCAATAGACAACCATCACTCCATAGAATGTCCATCATGGCCCATGAAGTCAAAGTGATGCCAGGTCAAACTTTCAGACTTAACCTAGCGGTTTGCCCACCTTATAATGCGGACTTTGATGGGGATGAGATGAACCTACATCTTCCGCAAAGTAAGGAAGCGCAAGCGGAAGCAAGAATATTGATGAAGGTTCAAGAACAAATACTATCACCTCGTTTTGGCGCACCGATTATTGGAGGAATACAGGATCACATTACCGGATTGTATTTACTAACCCAGGAAGGATTTACACTCAATCGAGAAGAAGCACAACAAGTGCTGGCTCAGACTCGGATAGATCCCGATTTGCCGGAACCGGCCGGTGAAGAGGATGGAGAGGAATATTGGACCGGCAAACAAATATTCAGCCTTTTCATTCCTGAAGGTATCGATCTAACTTACAAAGCAAATATTTGTGACAAAGGTGGAGAATGTAAAAATTGTGAAAGATGGATAGATGAAGAAGACAAATGTGAGATTGATGCATGGGTAAGAATTAGGGATGGAGAGCTTCTAAACGGTGTAATCGATTCTTCCTCTTATGAGGCTTTAGCAGATTGTAAAGTTTTAGACAGAATTGTAAAAGACTTTGGAACGGATGAAGCTAGAAAATTCTTAGACCAGACCACTAAACTGGCAATTGCTGTTATTAAAGATTTCGGCTTTACCACCAGTTTAAGAGATGAAAAAATACCCCAAGAGGCAAGGGACCAAATTAAAGATGTAATTCAAGATGCCTCAGATGAAGTAAATGAATTGATAGATGTGTACGAAAGAGGAGAGTTAGAACAATTACCTGGTAGATCAATTCGAGAAACTCTTGAAATGAGAATTATGGAACTCTTGGCAGAAACTCGAGATAAGACTGGTGAAATAGCTGAAGGTCATCTTGGACTAGATAATAACGCGGTCGTCATGGCAAGAACCGGTGCTCGAGGAAGCATGCTTAACCTCACTCAAATGACAGCTTGTGTGGGTCAACAGTCGGTCAGAGGGGAGAGACCTTCTCGTGGATATAAAGATAGAGCACTTTCACACTTCCAAGCGGATGATTTGAGTGCGGAAGCTAGAGGATTTGCAAAATCTAGTTATAAGGATGGTCTTAATCCGACCGAATTTTTCTTCCACGCAATGGGAGGAAGAGAGGGTCTCGTTGATACTGCTGTGAGAACTGCACAAAGTGGATATATGCAAAGAAGATTGATTAATGCTTTACAGGATTTGAGAGTGGAACATGATGGCACTGTTCGTGATGACCATGGAAATGTTGTTCAATTTGAGTATGGTGAAGATAGTGTCGATCCTGCAAGGAGTGATAAAGGGGACGCTGTAAACGTAGATCATATAATTGAGAAGGTAGTGGAAGCTGAGGGTGAATAATAATGCCAGAAGTTACTGAACAGACAATTGAATCAAAACTAGGAGAACTTAGAGAAGAATATCCTCCTGCTTTGGTTCAAGAGTTGGAGAAAAAACTGAGAAAAAAGATGGAAGAGAGGACTATATCTCAAGAACAACTAGATGAAATAATTGAAAGGGTTGAACAATCTTATGAAGATTCACTAGTACAGCCTGGAGAGGCGGTGGGGACGGTAGCAGCTCAATCGATAGGAGAGCCAGGCACTCAAATGACTTTGAGAACATTCCATCATGCAGGAGTTGCTGAATTAGATGTTACTCTTGGTTTGCCAAGATTAATTGAAATTGTAGATGCTCGTAGAACTCCTGATAATCTTTTGATGGAAATACATCTTAAAGAAGAGTATAGGCAGGAAAGAAAGAAGGCTAGGAAGTTTGCTGAAAAAATAGAGATGTTAACTCTTGAAGATGCTGTCACTCGAACTGAAACTGATTTGATTAATATGGAGTTTGTGATGAATTTGGATCGAGAACAACTTCAAAGTAAGGATATGAAGCCAAGCGATGTGAAAGAAATATTGCAAGATGAGCTTGATACTGAGGTTATTGCTGAAGGTTTCAAACTTAGAGTAAAACCGGAAGATCCTTCCCCTCCTGAGCTCAGGCGTATAGTTGCGAAAGCGAAGGAGATACACCTTGGTGGTAAGGAGGGAATTGAAAGAGTGGTTGTAAAAGCTGAAGAGGAAGGATATGTAGTTTATACTGAAGGTACAAATCTTGCTGAGATTTTACCCCTACCCGAGGTTGACACTAGCCGGACAACTACAAACCATGTCCGGGAGATAGAGGAAGTTCTAGGAGTGGAAGCAGCTAGGAATTCTATAATTAATGAGGCTGTGGATACACTTGAAGAACAAGGATTGAGTGTTGATATTAGACATATTATGCTGGCTGCAGATGCCATGACTAATACTGGAGAGGTTAGACAAATAGGGAGACATGGTATTAGTGGAGAAAAAGCTAGCGTAATGGCACGGGCGGCATTTGAAGTTACCGTCAAACACTTACTTCAAGCCAGTGAGAAAGGTCAAGTTGACGAACTTGATGGAGTGGTGGAGAATGTTATTGCAGGTCAGCCTATCCCATTAGGAACTGGGTCTGTTGAACTAGAGATGGGTGGGGGAGAGAAAAGTGGAAGCGGATGAAGAATTAAGAGAATCGGAGAGAACTGGGGAAGTCGTTCTAGGTTCGAATGAAACCCTAGAGGCGACGAAATCCGGAGAATCAAAATTAACAACTATTTCTACTTCAGCTCCTCGAGATGTAGAGGAAAAATTAAGAAAGTATGCTGAGGATAATGATATTCCACTTTACTATTATCCGGGAGGAAGTAAGGATTTAGGTCTTGCTTTGGGAAAACCTTTCTCTATTTCAGTTTTGGCTGTTTTGGATTCGGGTGAGTCGAATGTTCTTGAGTTAGGAGGTTTGGAGAATGGAGATTAAATTATCTAATGAAAAATTGCGATACATTGCTTTGTTTGAGAAACTCACGGGAGTTACTCCTAAGGATTGTATTGAGAATGAAATGAGTGATAGATTAACGTTTGTAGTTAATGAAGATGATATGGGCAAAGCTATCGGGGAAGATGGTAGGAATATTAAGAAGGTTAGAAATAAGCTCGATAAAAATGTGCATGTCGTGCAATATTCTTCTGATCCAAAACAATTTTTGAAAAACATTTTTTCACCCGTGCAGCTAGAAAATGTAGAGCTCAATGAAGAAAATGGTCAAAAAACCGCACGGATAGAAGTTAACGAGACTGAGAAGGGCAGAGCGGTCGGTAAAAACGGGTGGAATATAGAACGGGCTAGAAAACTGTCGGACCGTCATCACGATATGTCCGACGTTTGTTTTGTGTGAACTTTTAAAGATAAGCGTATTGAAATAAAGGTAAGTAGGTGTCAAAAGTATGAGTCAAGGTGCAAGTGGAGAGTTTGCTGCTAGGAAACTCAAAAAAAGCAGGCAAAAAAGAAGATGGCAGGATGAAGATTATAAACGTCGAATGTTAGGGCTTGACAAAAAAACAGATCCCTTAGAGGGAGCTCCGCAAGCTAGCGGAATAGTCCTATCGAAAGTAGGCGTGGAAGCTAAACAGCCAAACTCAGCAGTAAGGAAATGCGTAAGAGTTCAAGTCATTAAAAACGGTCGTCGGATTACAGCCTTTGTTCCTGGAGAAAATGCGATCAGTTTCATAGATGAGCATGATGAGGTACTAATAGAGGGAATAGGCGGTGCAGAAGGTGGAGCGAAAGGAGATATTCCTGGAGTTGGTCATAAAGTGATAAAGGTCAATGGCGTTTCTCTAGAAGAGCTAGTAAGAGGTAATAAAGAAAAACCAGCGAGGTAGTGAAAAATGGCTGTAAAATATTTTGATAAATGGGGAGTTGAAGACGTAGAGGTGGAAGATAGAGGACTCAGACGATATATTCGATTAGAACCACGACTTGCCCCACACTCCGCTGGAAGACAAACCAATAAACGATTTGACAAGGGAGATGTTCCTATAGTTGAACGTTTGATGAATAAACTAATGCGATCTGGGCCTGGGAAAGGTAAGGCTGGTGGTAAAAGTATACGAGGTTCGAAAAATTGTGGGTTGAAAGAAAAGGCTTATAAGATTGTTAGAGAAGCTTTCGAGATTATAGAAGAGGAAACTGGTCAGAATCCCATTCAGGTTTTGGTTGATGCTATTCAGAAGTCTGCTCCTAGGGAGGAGACTACAAAAATTAGTTATGGGGGAATCACTTACCATGAGGCTGTTGATTCTGCTCCTCTCAGGAGACTTGATATAGCTTTAAGAAATTTGTCAGACGGGGCTTATTCTTCTACTTTCAAAAATAAAGATTCCATTGAAGAGTGTTTAGCCGAGGAGTTAATACAAGCTGCCCGAGGAGAAAGAGAGAGTTACGGAGTAGAGAAAAAAGCTGATGTCGAGCGTATAGCGAAGGGTGCTAGGTAGCTGGCGAAAGGCTTTTTAATGGAGTGAGAAAACAGTTTGAAGGAGGTACTATGGCTGATAAACCACATCTTAACTTGGCAGTCATTGGTCATGTCGACCATGGAAAA
>CAZSNS010000068.1:0-9613 GCA_964608515.1 Hadarchaeota archaeon (SeqCode) | reverse complement strand
TCCTAGACTCACTAAAACGATTAGAATACCGAGGTTACGACTCGGCAGGAATAGCCACCCTAAACGACTCCCAGGTAAACATAAATAAAGGCACCGGAGAAATCGATGAAATCGACCAAAAAAACCGTCTTACAGACCTAAAAGGAAACATCGGAATGGGGCACACGCGGTGGGCCACCCACGGAGATGTGACTAAGGAAAATGCACATCCTCATACATCTTGTGATGGAAGATTTGTCATTGTTCATAATGGAATTATTGAAAATTGGGAAGAGTTGAAGGATGAATTATCTAGTCATGAATTTACTTCTGAGACTGATT
Source organism: Hadarchaeota archaeon (SeqCode) (assembly GCA_964608515.1). GTDB lineage: Archaea > Hadarchaeota > Hadarchaeia > Hadarchaeales > JAGGTB01 > CAYLJV01. The sequence goes on along the minus strand of CAZSNS010000068.1, from coordinate 9,292 downwards.
CTGAAGTCATAGTTCATTTTATCGAGGAAAAGTCTAAGGATATGAATGTTGAAGAATCCGTTCGAAAATTTTTGAAAAAAGCTGACGGGAGTTTCGCGGTAGTTCTTCTGGACGCGAAGGAGGAAAAAATGTACGCGTTCAAACGAGGCTCACCTCTAGCTTTAGGTGTTGGAAATGGTGAAACTTATCTCGGTTCGGACCTTTACGCATTTTCCACTCATACTGACGAGGCGATTTTTTTCCAGGACGATGAATACGCGATAATTGAAGGGAAAGATTATACTTTCAAAAATTCTGAGGGGAAAGTTCTCGATAAAAAACCTCAAGAATTTGAATGGGAGCAAGAACCCTCGAAAAAAGGAGAATACGACCATTACATGCGAAAAGAGGTCGGAGAGATTCCAACCTCTATAAGAAGACTTGAAAGATCTATAGAAAACACTCAAGAAGAAGAGTTGGAAAAACTTGTAAAAGAAATTCAAAATCATGAAAGAGTATTATTCACAGCTTCCGGAACTAGCTATCACGCCTCACTCCTAGGAGTCTTCTTCCTCAATAGAGCAGGGATAGACGCACAAACACTAATCGCATCAGAATTCAGCAACTACGAAAGAGTAGACGAAAACACCCTAGTAATCTCAATCTCACAATCCGGAGAAACAAAAGACGTCCTAGAAGCAATAGAATTCTCAAAAGAAAAAGAAGCCAAAATAGCATCAATAGTAAACGTCCCCCACTCCTCCATCGAAAGAGAAGCCGACATCTCCCTAAGAATAAGAGCCGGCCAAGAAATTTGTGTCGCTGCAACGAAAACCTTTGCTAACCAGCTCTATCTACTGTTAAAACTCGCGGAAAAATTGGGTTATAAAACCCACACGGAAAATCTACCTGAGGAGATTGATGAAGTGATAAAGGAAAACGAACCTCGAATAAAGAAATTGGCCAAAGAACTCGCAAATAAGAACGATGTTTACCTGATTGGGCGAGGGATAACCTATCCTATCGCGAGAGAAATGGCTCTGAAGATGAAGGAAATTGCGTATATTCACGCTGAGGGGATGATGGGTGGAGAACTCAAACACGGGACACTAGCCCTTATCGAGGAAGACACTCCAGTTATCTCCTTAATACCAGAAGAAAATTCTGAAATAAAGTCAAATGTGAAAGAAGTTGAAGCCAGAGGGGCAAACTCGATAAAAATTTCACCATTTGAAGGATCTTTTGAAATTCCTCATTCAAATTCACGATTCGCTTTTTACTCAACCGTACTTGGATTCCTAATGGCTTACTGGACCGCCAGAGAAAAAGATTTGCCCATCGACAAACCTAGAAACCTGGCAAAAAGTGTTACTGTAAAATAGTAAAATTGAAACACTTTCTTAAAATTACAAAATTTTCCTTCGAAAAGTATTTTCCCGATTCGAGCCAATTCAACTTCTAGGTAATTCATTTCCGTATCTTCTTTTAAACGGTAATATCGTAGGTATATTGAGAATATTTTTTAGCTTACCCGGATTAACAATGAGAGGGTCTAACTTGAAGGCAGAAGAAAAATTTCTTGAGAATTCAGAAGGGGAGAAAATAGCTTCGATAATCCACACTCCAGAAGAGGATTTTAAGGGAACAGTACTTCTACAGCATGGATTATTCTCTGACAAAGGAGGAAGTTGGGAACGAAGAGCCAATACCTTCGCTGAAAACGGGTATAAGGCAATCCGGTTTGATCGAAGGGGTTATGGGGAGTCGGATAGGGAATTTCACGAATTCAACCTAACAACCGGTATAGAGGACACGATAACAATACTAAATCATCTAGAAGATCAAGGAGAGAAAAAATTTGCAATATATGGGTCAAGCTTCGGCGGTCTAATCGGTATTCATGCCGCTGTTCAAGACTCCCGAGTTTCTGTGATGGGGTTGAGAGCTCCGGCTACTTTTACCGATAGTTTGTTTTCCGAGATGGAAGAAGTAGTTCGGGAGGAAGGCAGAGTTAGTTTAGAAGAGGAGATGGAGGGAGCCAGCGTTGATGAGTCTTTCTTCGACCATTTGGAAAAATATGATGCTAGTAATGCTGCAGAGAAGTTAGATATTCCAACTATCATCTTTCATGGGGATGGGGACGATGTTATTCCGAGGCAAGATTCAAAAAAGTTTTACCGACTTTTAGATACTGAAAAGGAGTTTTATACGGTTGAAGAGGAAGGTCATGTTTTTTCTCTTGAACAGGATCAGAGAGTTCTTGAAATAGTTGTGGAATGGTTTGATGAATATTTGTGATTGTTTTTCAGTAATATCCGGGGTAGTCCCTATTTATTATTTTGTTTAATTTTTTGGACAGTTCTTCTCTCAGTTCTTTTTGCTTTTCAGAGACATAATCTAGCGGACTTTCAGGTGAGTAAGGACCGATTGCCGCTATTTCTCCTTTGTTTTTGAGTGGTTCAAAAGGGACTGGGTCTTTTTCTAATGCGTTTTCTGTAATGTTTTTCTGTGATTTTTTGAGGTCTTTTTTGAAATCTTCTTTAGATTCGTAATCTTTTGGGTTTGGTAGGTTTTCTAGGAATTTTTCGACTTCTTCTTTTTCGAATTTTCTAAAGCCGAATTCGGGTAGGTTCTTTTTGAGTTGGTCTTCTTCGATTTTGAGTTTTGTTCCTACCCCTACTGGGTTAGGTGAGTAAATTGAGTCAAGTTTAAGAAAGAAGGCTTCGTCTCCGTGAATTATGTAAGCTTCGTAAAAATCTTTGGAGTTTGGAGGTGGGGACATCCAAAAACTCCAATTGGAAGGGTCTTCCTGATACTCTTTATGAAATTCTTCCATGACTTCATCAGCTTTTTTCTTTTTCATTAAACCCACAACCTATTATTCCGGCCGCATGTTTTTTGTTTTCATCTTCCTTTTTCAAGATAAGCTTTTAAACGGACGGAACACGAACTCCCTTTTTACCTAACATATAGTAAAAAAGAATGGACCAATGCCAGAATCAGAAACTACACTAAGACAAATGGGAAAAGCAATAGGAGTAGGAAGCGGAATAGCATTCTCAGTAATAGCCGGAGGATTCATCGGCTACAAACTAGGCCAACCCATCAACCTTGAAGAAGCCGGACTAATCCTCGGAATAATAATAGGACTAGTCGGATCACTCAGAGGAGTGATGAAAACATTCTCGAATAACCAACAAAAGAAAGAAGAATCTTAATAACCTGAAATTAGATCGCTCATATTCTCTTCCAATTCGGCCATTCGTTCACGAATCACACCAGCTTCAGAATAACTCCCTTCACCGATCAATCTATTATAGTTCTCTCGTAACTGTAAATAATCACGAACTAGACCAACAATCGGAGCTACATTCTCTATAGGCACAACATTTTCTCTCGGCTTTTTAGGCTCGACTTTCCCTCCAAGTACTTTGATTACGGCTCTTTCAAGTGTGTTTTCCATTGCGGCACTGTCTCTATAAACGGCTACAATTCTTTTTAGTTGCGGATATTCTACTTCTGATGTCGCGCTTAGATAAATCGGCTCTATGTATAGGATGTCATTTTTTACCGGTAAAGCTAGTAAGTTTCCGCGTAAAACTTTGCTTCCTGTACCTTCCCAGAGCGAGATTTGTTGTGAGATTTCTGCGTTCTGACTGATAATTGACTCAACTTGCATTGGGCCTTGGACTTGTTCTCCTTTGGGGAATTTGAGTGCGAATATTTTTCCATAGTTTTGGGGGTCTTGGGTGGCTCCGACCCATGCTCTCATGTTTTGTTTTCCTTGTGGGGTAAAGGGTTGGACTAGTGTGAATTCTTCTTCTCTGTCTATGAGTCCGGGCTGGTTTTTGACATTGTATAAGATGTTGTAGGGTTCTATTCTTCTTCTAATTCCGTGGTATTCTTCTTGGGCTGCTGTCCAGAGGTCTTCTTTTTGGTAGAATGTTTGGTAATTTTTCATGTGGTATCTTTGATAGATGTTCGTTTGTGTTTTGAATAATGTTTCAGGATAGATTAAGTGTTCTTTATATACTTCGGGCATTTTTTCTTTTGTTTTGAAAAGGGATGGATAGATATTTTTGTATGTTTTTGCTACGGGCTCGTTCTCTATAATGTAGAATTTTACGTCGCCAGTGTTTGATTCTATGAATGTTTTCACGCTGTCTGAGAGATATCCGGGAGCGTTTATATCGGAGTAAGAGTAGGGGTATCTTTCCGCTTTGGTAACGCCGCTAATCATGTACACTAATCCGCCTTCATTGTCAATGAATAGCTGAGCGTTCGGTTCGTGTTTGAGGAAGGGAGTTATTTTTTCTATTCTTTGGTGGATATTTCTATGGAGGAATAATTTAGAATCCTTACCGACTAAATCGGAAACTAGGATATTGAAGTCGCCAGTGTAGAACCAACTCACCAACTTTTTCCAAGGACCACCTATTTTGATGCCCCTATTATACTCGTAACGATGATATTCATTGTTTTCTCCTAAAGGATAATCAAACTCGTCTATTCCCGCATTTACAATAGCGTACTCGTTTGTTTTCTCACCGAAGTAAATCCTACGTTTTTTAACCTCGGTGCGATCGTAATTACTAACCGGTGGGATATCACGAACGCTGAGAACGGGCGACCCATCGGAGGCTATTCTGCTCGCGGGGGAAAGTACTGCTCCAAAACCATGAGTGTAATAAAGATGTTTGTTCTGCCAACTATCACTCCCTCTGCTCATTTCTCTGCCACTAATAATGGTGAGCTCCTTTCTTTCCCCGCCCAGTTGGTAACGGTCGACATCTAAGTCATGAAACTCATAATACGTTCGCAACCTTTGTTTCTGTTGATAAGTTTGCTTAACTGGTCTATAGTCAACGATTCGAGCGTTCTGGATTGTAGGACTTTCCAAAGCTTCTTCTGAAGATAAATTTTCTGAACCCAGGGGATAAGGAATGTCAGTAATATCTTCAAGATCATAAGCTTTATTCGTAAATTCAATACCGTTCTTGATATATGATTCTTGAATAGGCGGTTCGTTCGGCTGCACACTTATAGCGTCAATAGCTCCAAAAGCTACTCCTGGAATAACGAGAAAAATCACAAGCACTACAACAAATAAACCAGCTTCGGTTTTCAAAGCACCAAAATCTCCAAACTCTAACCTCTCCCGAATATCATCAGAATTCAAAAGCACTCGAAAGATCAGAACCCCAAACAAAATCACTCCAGCCGTCTCTACCCAAGTATAAGGAATCAAATAATTAACAGCCATAAAGTCGGCACCAACTGGAACAGGTGCTCCAGGGTTAAACTCCCAAAGATATGAGAATCTACCCAACCAAACTGAAACTGCACCCACACCGATTAAAGCGATTATAGAACCTAGAACAGGCCAGGATTTTAAAAACCGAGGGAGTTCCCAAGCTGGATTTTCTTCAAGAAGTTCTGTTTCACCACTTCTAATTTGTGCTTCAATTGCAGTTCGACCTATGCTGAATGAGAAAAGGGAAAGGAATAGTACTATTCCACTTATGACTCCTATGAAGGTTATGATAGTTTGAATCATTGGCAGGGTGAATACATAGAATGAAGTATCCATTTGAAATATTGGATCCTTAACACCCCAAGGGACCTGATTTAAAAATTTTAGAACCGTAATATAGTTCCCTTTAAACCACCATCCAATACCAAAACCAGCGAAGATAGAAAAAACCTTGAACAAAGTACCTCCGATATCTGGAATTTGATCCCCTAAAGATTTCCTAATCGTCGGCCAGCTCAACAATAAAGAAACAGAAGCAACCGCCCAACCGAGGAAAAGCAAAGCTAACTGGTACTTAATATTGGTCAAAAAGACTCCAAGATAACCAATCGATTCAAACCAATAATAATCCATTATAAATCCGGAAGCAACCGAAACTGCAGCCATAAATGCAGAAATGATTATAACTATATAGATAAACCATTTCAAAACAGTTTGGCCTTTTTCTGAAGAGAACATAGACTGTCTCCTTTAGTTGAATGTTAGGTCCAACTTAATAACGATTGTCTTTAGGAAGTTTCAAGTAGTTTGATGTAAGAAATAGAAACGATGAGCAGAGTTTATAATTTCAACGGTTCGAAAGCTTTGATCAAAAAAGCGGACGATGGTTACATAGTGGAGTGTAAATGCGGATGGAGCAGCGACAAAAAAAATTCGAGAGAAGAAGCAATTGTGGATTTTGAAACACATGTAAGTTCAGATCCGAAACATCATATAGCTAAAGAGGTGTCTGGCCCTAATCTGTTAAGTTTGTTTTTGGCTGTGCTTGGAGTTATTTATATAATTTCTCCGATTGATATTGTGCCTGATTATTTAGTTTTGGTGGGGTGGATAGAAGATATTATAATAGCCATTTTTTCCATAATTTTCATAAAAAGAGGATGGGATGGAAAATCACCAAGGGATATCCTTTCAAGTATCTTCTCCTAAAATAAAAAGAGAACATTAAATTAAATTAGGTTTAACTACCTCAAAATTTGGAGGTGAGGTACAAATGAGTGATAAAAAAGTTTCAATCCCAGAATCCCTTTACGAAAAAGTAAAAGATCGATGCGAAGGAACAGGATTCGAATCAATTTCCGAATATGTAACTTTCGTCCTTCGCGAAGTCGTTGAAGAAGAGGAAGAAGAAGAGGAAGAATTTTCAGAAGAAGACGAAGAAAAAGTCAAAGAAAGACTGAGGGCACTAGGGTACATGGACTAAAAAGGAGATAAAAAATGAGTAAAGAACTCTGCTTTGTAACCGTAATCGGCGAAGACCAAAAAGGAATAATAGCAAAAATGTCTGATTCGGTTTATCAGAAAAATATAAACATCGAAGATATTAGCCAAAAAGTTATCGAGGGATATTTTGTGATGAGCATGCTTCTGGATATAAAAGACTCGGAATATGGGCTCAAGGAGATAGAAGAAGACCTTCAAAAAGTCGGTGAAGAAATGGGATTACAAGTTCAGTTACAACATGAGGAAATCTTTAAATCAATGCATAGGGTATGAAGATGGCTTTTACAGTGGATGAAATATTTGAAACGGCCAGCATGACCCTTTATCAGGGGCTTGATGTCAGAACTGTTACTTTAGGTATAAATATTAAAGATTGTGTTGATTCTGATTTTGAAAAATTCAAAGATAATGTTTATGATAAGGTTAATTCCGGCTCGGAAGAACTTGTTTCTCAAACTGAAAAAATTGAAACTAAATATGGCATTCCAATCATTAATCAGAGAGTTTCAGTTACCCCAATTGCACCTATTATGGAATCTCACTCTTCTAAAGAAAAATTTGTTGAACTGGCTAAAGTATTAGACGATGCAGTTGAAGACGCCGATGTTGATTTTGTAGGGGGTTTCGGAGCTCTAGTCCAGAAAGGCGCCACCAAAACGGATGAAACCCTGATAAATTCTTTACCCGAAGTTTTCGCTCAAACTGAAAGAGTTTGTTCATTCGTTAATGTAGGTAATCATCAAACTGGAATGAATCTAGACGCTGTAAACCAAATAGGAAAAACTCTCAAAAAAATTGCCAAAAAAACCAAAAAAAGCATAGGTTGCGCAAAATTCGTAACATTCGTCAACGCTCCCGAAGACAATCCTTTCATGGCAGGAGCTTACCACGGAATAGGAGAACCGGATTACTCGTTAAATATAGGAATTAGCGGACCGGGTGTCATTAGAAATGTGGTGGAAAAAAACCAAGATTGTGATTTGACAGATCTCTCCGAAGTAATAAAAAGAACAGCCTTCAAAACCACACGCGCAGGAAAACTTGTAGGTCGAGGATTAGCAAAAAAACTTGATGTTCCGTTTGGGATTGTAGACATATCTCTGGCTCCTTCGCCGATGGAAGAGGATTCAGTAGCTAAAGTTCTTGAAGCCATGGGCATTGAGAGTACGGGCACTCATGGAACCACGCTGGCTGTAGCTCTTCTCATGGATGCAATTAAGAAGGGAGGGGCTATGGCAAGCGGGAATGTGGGAGGATTAAGTGGGACTTTTCTCCCCGTAAGTGAAGATTTGGGAATGGTTGAAGCGGTTGAGAAGGGATCATTGACTTTGGAAAAGTTGGAAGCTTTGACTTCGGTGTGTTCTGTGGGATTGGATATGGTTGCTGTCCCTGGTGACATTCCGGAAAGTAAGATAAGTGCGATTATTGGTGATGAGTTAGCTATAGGTATAATAAATGATAAGACGGAAAGTGTTAGGATTATTCCTGCTATTGGGAAGGAGGCGGGTGATGTAATAGATTTTGGTGGTTTGCTTGGAAAAGCTCCGGTTATGGATGTTGATGATTATTCTTCGGAAGGTTTGTTGTCGAGGGGAGGAAGGTTCCCTAGTTCTCTTTTGAGTCTTAAAAATTAGCTCTTGCGTTGGTTTTTTATCACATTTGACAACATTTCCAATAGATTTATAAAAACTATAGTTTTTATAACAACAATAAGACTATGAAAACCACAATACAAATATCGGACAGCCTTCGAAGACGGTTAAAGGGAATGAGTTCATACAGAGGAATTTCCTATTCAGAACTCCTAGAAGACATGATTTCTCTTTTCGAATCAAACGTACCTTTCGAAAGCGAACAGGAATTCAAAGAATGGTTCAAAAATAACTTGGAAAAGTTCAGTTTTGAAAAAATTCTCAAAGAAAGAAAATCCGCATCTCCCGATTTCAAATTGAAAAATAAAGATGATGAAATCTTAGAAGTCGAGATTGAATTAATAGGGGAAGATTTTGTCAGGCACGGGCATAATCCAGAAGAAACGGACATGATTGTTTGCATGTTTTCAGAGAAAGACGAAATAGAAGGAATTCCGGTATTGTCTGTAATAAAACCACCGGAGGAACAGGAGGAAGTAATTAGAGAGATGGATATGGGTTTCACATCATTATCGATCCCGGTTCCTCTTTTTGAATCTGTGAAGGAAATGATCGAAGATACCGGATTTGATTCAGTTTCAAGTTATACAGCGTACGTTCTCAGACAAATATTAATCCAAGCTCAGGAAAAGGAAGAAGTTCCTTACACTGATGAAGACTTGGAAAAAATTCGTGACAAACTAAAAGCATTAGGATACTTGTGAGGTGAAAAAATGCAAAAAGAAATGAACCATCTAGACAGACTGGAAAGCGAATCTGTATACATTATCAGAGAAGCCTACCGGAAATACAACAAACCAGCAATGCTATGGTCAGCAGGAAAAGACAGCACCACACTAGCACCCCTCGTAAGAAAAGCATTTCTCGGAAAAGAACCCATCCCAGCAATCTATATCGACACGGG
>CAZSNS010000067.1:0-9729 GCA_964608515.1 Hadarchaeota archaeon (SeqCode) | reverse complement strand
TGCCACTGCGGAAGTCGATACCACGCATTTTCCTAACTTCCATCTTTCGAATTACTTTCTGTTCCCCTTGAGTATAATCGAGGCTTAGAATTCCGTCGGATATAAAGTCCTCCACGTTAAAAGGTGTGGCACCGTTTCTGGATTCTGAGGTGAGGAAAACAGTGCAACCCTTTCCGCTCAGAACAGTACCTAGCCTAAAGATAAAATATCTAAATAATTCAGTATTATCAACCATGTAACCGACTGCAGTTATTGAATCTATCACCATTCTCCTCGCTCCTGTATCATCAACCAGACCTTCAATCCTGTCTACAAGTTCATCTACATCATCTCTGGTCACCTCTTCACCTGCAGATCCGAAGTCCATCAAATCCATCATGCTTCTAAGATCAGTGAAACGCAGATCTCCAGACTCTAAAGGCGTTTTATCGAAATACCCCATCGAGCGAATATTTTTGATAGCCTTGGTGAAAGGTTCCGTAACAGAAACATATATTCCCGGATGCTCATACTTGTCCCATCCTTCAAACAACCATTGTAAGGACAATACTGTTTTTCCTGTACCTGATTGTCCGGTCAGAAGAACAACATGCCCTTCCGGAATACCCCCCTCCAAAGTGGTATCCAAACCATCAATTCCAGTTTCCCTAACATTTATTTCCATATTCTTATCCAAAAAACGTACACCAAGTAAAATTCCATAATCACACGTATAAACTTGATTTCAGCCACTCTAAAGAATAATATCGAATATAAGCCCGGCAAAATCGAAAATACTTGCTAACTTCACTTCTTTCATTTAATATTGTTAATAACAGATAGAGTCTAAATAAGAATAGGAGGGTGGAAAATCTTCATTCGAAAACGATATCTTTTATCTGTTCTCTGTTTTCTTGTATAGAAGCAGTTGTGTTAATCAGATAAACATCAGTTCTTTCATATAATTTTTCGAAAAAGTCCTCTCTCAACTTATTTTTTCTATCACTCTGCACAAGTTGGTGAGGATTACAAAAATCATTTTCACGAATAAAATCAAGCGCTTCACGAGTATCCAATTCGCGAAAAATCTTGTCGTCGTCAGGATCTCTTTTCAAATGTATAATATTTCTTAGTGTAGTGTTTTCTTTCATAGCCGTCTTTCCAAGAACTTTCCTAATATTAGCAACAACTCTCCCGTAATCATCAAGCGAAATCCCTTCCAACAATTCCCGATATTCCTCAAAATCCGAAGCAATATCAACACGAATATAAGAATTCTTTTCAGACGCTTGAACATCAACACTATCCCCCACAAGCATCGTATAAAACCAATCATCAGCAACCAGCCTAACATTATCCTCCAAAAGCAAACCATAAGACTGAGTCGTCTTACCAACCCCAGAAGGAGCTATAATCGCCGTACCAACCCCACGATAATCAATAGCAGCACCATGCACAGAATGTCGAGAATGAATAGAATGATACTCCTCCAAAAAATCCCCCGCAACAGCCAAAGCAAGACTTTTCACATAACCATAATAATCACAACCAAGCAAAAAACAAGTCTTCGAAATAGGCTCATACATAACCCTCATCTCCCCACCATTAGAAAGAGCAAAAACCCTACCATGAGGCCTAATATCCTCATTCATCGATTTGAAATTATCTTCCCACATGTTCTTGAACTCTCTAACGTTCGTCAAGAGTTTGATACACATTCCCGCTAAATTGGCCTTTCGTCCGAAAGAAAAACTCTCCTGATACTCCTTATCTATCAACTTATCCTTCTTCTCAGGACTAATCAACTCAACTTCATAACTTGAAATTCTCTCTGGCATAATAACCTTCCCTTTTGTAAACTCCTATCTTAATAAACTAATTATGATTCCTCTCTGATAAGAGACTTCTATCACTCTATCCTAAAATTGGATGGAGAGATAAAAAAACATAATTTTCTCATTAACATTAAGTGAAACTCGAAAAGAAATCCAAAAATTCTCTTACAATTGGATGGAGGACGGAATCGAACATGAAAGATATACTACCTTGCAGTCTTTTATAATTCGTTTCGATTCCCAAAAAGGAATATCTGAGAGTTAATAACTCTTATCAATTCTCTTAAGTTTAAACCGAGAGGTTAAACCCGTGCATAAATAAAAAACTAAATAGAGAATAATGGGAGGGAAAGTTCAATTGTTTGTCGGCTCAATACTTATCGCGTTCACCGTGAGCTTTTTCTGCGTGGTCTACAGAATGAATTTCTATCAGAATACAATCGGGGCTTGGTCTAGAGGCAACTTTATCCGATTGGCTGGATACTCTTTTTCCACGTTTTTATTTTTCGCCATTCCTCTCTTGACGATACCCGTGCTTAACAAGGTATATAGAATGATTGAAAATATTGGGCCGTTTTTAGGCGGGTTATGGTTTGGAATTGAAGAGTCTGATCTGATTGGAAGATTATTTTATATCGGGGGGATCGGTTGAAAGGTAATGTGTTCTCTGAGGACGAAAAGGGCGTGTCCGTGGTTTTAGGAGCTATTCTACTTTTGGGGATAGCAGTCGCAGTATTTCCAATCTGGTACAACTATTACGTGGAGAACACTATGGAAAGCAAAGAAACGGACCATATGAAATCGGTGAGAGAAAAGTACCTTGAACTACAGTCGAAAGTGGGATTTATGGACGGACCAGGAGAGGGGGGTAAAGTAAAGATTCCGATGAATGCCGGTTCCGTAAGGTTCTTTGTTGGACAGAGCCCACTCGGCACACTGGCGACAAATCCGGGAAGTGATATAAGAGTAGATAATACCGGAGTTCAAGAAATAATCACGGTAGACCCTGGATCGATAAAATTCGACGGTCAGAACCTTTACTACCCCGACCAAACCTTCATTTTCGAGGGTGGACACGTATTTTTAGCGCAGGACGAGGTAGAACTTATGCTATCATCGGACGAGGATCTAATTTCTTGGGAAAACAGTCTCAAAGTGAGTTATATCAAGATATCGGGAAAAGAGTACTCGATCACCTCGAACTCTACAGAGTCATTAAATATCTCGTGGGGTGGTAGAGAACGTTTTCCAAAAAACAAGGAATGGGAAAACACAGAAAATATCAGAATAAACTTTGAAACTCAATACGATAACGTCTGGATGTCCTACCTTATAGAGAAGGCCGAAAACATCGAAAACGGGAGTGCGGCATTTTACGAGAACGGAGCCTCGCTCCAAATATGGAATGAAAACCTAAAATATCAGGTTTCCTCTACCGAAACGGGTGAAGATGTAAAAGTCATCACTCCGACCGTGGCCACTCTGGATAATGGAGAAGTCTGGTCTGACGCAGCTATCCTACGGATGAGTTACGACTTTAAAGACTATTCGGAAGGGGCGGTCAGGTTTAAGTGGAGGGTGAAGGACGGTACTTGGAGTGCGACGGGTTGGAGTTCACAATATGGGGCGGACGATAATTATTCAGAATTAATTACTGGAATCAGGCGAAATACGACCTACGAATATAAAGCACAGATAAAATACGATTCCAAAGACAAAGAGGGGGAGATTAAAACTTTCAATACTGGAAATAGAGACTCTTACGGTGGAGGGGGTGGAGGTAGTATAAATCCCGAAAAATCAGCACGTCTCGTCGGAACATACGGAATAAACAGGGATACTATGGGTCTGACTTTCCGAAATACTGGCGATAATACTATTCACTTTGGAGACTCCGTAGTGGCTTTCTACAATGAGGAAAGCCAGAAAGAATTTCAAGATTGGAGTAGCCCCACTCTTGGGATACCCTCCTCCCCAATAGGAGGGGAATGGAAATCACCTACAAATAATGTCAGTATCCCAGTCGATGAAGAGGAGAATATAATCCTATCCTTTAGTGGTCCTCAAAACCCGAAGTTTAATAGTGGTGAATATTTCGTATATAAAGCCGAGTACAGCAATGGAACTCAAAGTATTTACTTCGTAAACGTTATCCCATAGGGAGGCCGCAAAACACTCTTTTACCACTGACTTCTATTATTATCCTACGAACCCATCAACCGAGAAGATATTCAATTTAAATCTGAGATTTTATATAGTGAAGTGATGCTAAATCAAGCCTTTTCTCCTAAAACAATAGATATGCTAAAAAAGTGTTGGACAAAAATTGTCTACCCTCTCTGGCACGCCTCTTATAAGTATACCCAAGGATTACTACCTATTCAAACTCCATAAAAATCCAGTCTTCTAAAACCTCTGAAAGTTATAGCCTATCTAGAAACTATTTCCAAGTAGGAGATGGGGTCGTAAATTCGTTAATAAGTAATTATCTACTCTCAACACCCACCAACTCAAGTAGAATTTTCTTATTTATTTCACTAAACTCTTCTTTGATGCACTTCCAAATTCGATTCCCCTGTCTTCAAAATTTAGAAATGTCTGCATAATTTTAATCAATTTACGCCGCCGCTATCACTTTAAAAAATAAACCGTAATTGTACTCCCACGAGATAACTTTTAGCTAAAGATAAGTGACACTAGGAATAAAAATGGAAAAAATTAAGCTTTCTGAAAGTAAATATCGAATCTAGCTCCGCCGAGCTTTGAATCCTTGACCTCGACGGTCCCTCCATAGTTTTTGGCTATTTCCTTAACAAGATATAATCCCAATCCTGAACCGCCTGTTTCTTTATCTTTGAATCCTTTTTCGAAGATTTTTTCCTTATCCTCATCCGATATTCCTTTACCGTTATCTTCAAAGAGAACCGTGTTCTTATCCTCTCCTTCTTTCACATAAATTCTGATTTTATCGCAATCGGCATGATCAACTGCATTTTCAATAAGGTTAGAGAATAGTTCTTCTAAGATAGGCCCTCCCTTAACTTTTATTCCTTCCTTTTGACATTCTAGCTCAATGTTAATACTCTCCGATACATGTCCTCTCTTATCAATTACTTCTTGGATTAAAGAACATATATCGACTTCACTCTTCTCCTCTTCCTCGGTTAATTCCCTTAAAGTCCTAACTTTCTCAATGATCTTAATGCCGTTTTTAGTGGCTTCCTCTGCCTTGGAAAGCCAATCTTCTACTTCTTCAGGCAAATCGTAATCTTTGCTGAGTTCAAGATATCCCTGTACGATTTGACTCTTGTTTCTAACATCATGCCTAAGCAAAGAGTGAAGGAAACTTTCCCTCTCCTCCGCTTCCTTTCTCCTCTTTATCTCTTCTCTCGCAATTTCGAGTTTATTCTGTGTTTCCTCCAACTTACCAAATATGGATAATACCGGCCGATTTTTAATTGAAACACCTTCTTGTCGACCCTGCCACCTCAAATAAATATATAGAAACGGAAAGGCGACAACTGAGAGTAACAAACGAGTCACCAATGTGCCTTGCATAATCTCAAGATAACTACCAGTACCCAAAAACGCACCAGTATTGAAAAGTACAACATCAAGAACCATAACACCTAGGAGCGTGAGGTAAGCCCTCAACCAAGTATTTTTTTCAGGATTAATCTTTCCTAAAAATTCCCAAGCAATAGCCAAGAAAACCAAATCCACAATCGTTGTCAAAACGGACGCAGTGTTGATTCGTAAGCTGGGAGTTGGAACAGACGCAAGAACCCCTTGGACCGTAAACCCCATTTGTACATGCAAAACCGACGCAACTATCGGAGTCAACGCAGAAATACCAGCAACAGTAGCAATCGCAACTCGTGTCGACTTAGGTCCATCGAAAACATAAAGGACAAAAACACCAAGCAAAAGAGAAGTATAAAAGACCGTAGACCCTACCAGAAAAGTAATACCACCAGCTTGCACCCGAACACCAGCATCAGTAGTCCAAGCCATAATCGCCGTAATTCCACCCAACAGTGCATAATACGGACCTAATCCCGTTTTATGGCGGATTGAATGAACTCCCAAAACCAATAAGTTCATAGACACAATCTCAAAAATCAGAATAATTAGAGCGTTATTCAAACTAATCCCTCATAATCAGCATCACTTTCTCTTTCTCTTATAAAAATTTTATAAGCACATCCCACTTCGCCATCTTCTTCTACGCTTTCTGTAATCGAATGTCGAAACTTGCACCGTCCAGTTCGGAGTCTTTGGCTTCAATTTTTGAATTGTTGTGTCTTGCGATTTCTCCGACAATATAATACCTAACTCCACCAATCCCGGAAGTGTCTGCGCTGTACACTCTCTTTGTGAATAATTTTTTGATATCTTCGGGCAATGGTTTTCCATCGTCCTCAATTCTCACTAAAATGTCTTTTTCTTTTTCATTTACACTGATTTTGATTTTTTTAGCTTCTCCTATTCGGATTCTTGTCGCCAAAAGTTGCGTAAAGAGGGTGTATAAAGAATAATCTCCTTTTACCTTGCTAATAGAATCAGAATAGTTTTCTTCTATTTCAACCCCCTCTACCTTTCCCAAATCTGAGACAGTTTCGATAACAAACTCTAGAATTTCAATAATATCTTTTTTCTCGGTTTCTTCGGTTCCTTCTATTTTTTCAAGTTTTTTCGCCAAGCCCAGAAGTTCATCAGCCTCTTTGCTGGCTTTATTTATCTTCCTCAAGTATTTTCTATACTCCTCCGAAAGGTCTGCTTCTTCTTCAAGGAGTTCGTAGTATCCTTGAATAATCTGATATTTGTTTGTTAGATCTTGTCTGAGCAATGTGTTTAAGAAATCTTTTCGATCTTTGAACCTCTTCTGCTTTGTGATATCTTTAAAAGAAACGATAACTCTTTCAACCTCCCCCTCTCCGTCAAGATGAGGAACTGCACTGGCAACATACCATTTGAACTCTCCTGTTCCCCCTTTAAGCTTACCAATTACCTGTTCTTCAACTGGTTTTTTAGACTCAAAAACTTTAGAAACGGGGAACTCGCTGAAGTCCAAGGGTTTCATATTTCCCTTATAAAGTATTCCCTCCCAGTAGTCCAAACTTTTCTCCTTTATTTCCTCTTCTACCATACCAAAAATCTCTTCAGTAGTAGAATTCACAGATATTATACCCCCTTCAGAATCTTGTACAATGATACCTACCCTAATACTTTCGAACAATTCCCTATACTTTGCCTCACTCTCGCGTAGTTTTTCCTCTGCCTCTTTCCTCTCCGTAATGTCCATTCCAGAGCTCAGAGTTCCGATGGCGTTTCCCCTCCCATCCTTCAAGATTGAATTATGCCAAAGTATTGTTCTCACATCTTCAGATTTAGTTAAAACAGGACTTTCGTAGTATTCAGGATATTCGTTCTTCTGTAGTTTCTGATGAACATCTAGGATCTCCTTCTTATAATCCTCAGGTACAAAATTCTCGAACCAATTCTTCCCTAGAATCTCCTCTTTTTCGTAACCTAGAACTTCAGAAGCTTTTCTATTAGCTTGTATAACTTCCCCCTGAGGACTTAAACCCACCATCATCACTTCAGCAGTTTCCAGATATCTTTGAGCTCTCTCCTTCTCCCTCGCTAGCTTCTCTTCCGCTTTTTTTCGCTCCGTAATATCTCTAGCAACTGAGAGAACTCTTTTTTCTCCCTCAAGTTCAAAAACGTGTGAATGAATCTCAACCGGTATTTCAGTTCCGTCCTTTGCCTGATGATACATCTCGAAACGGGCATCACCCTCCTCTACCAATTCTTCCATCACTCCAGGAACGTCATCAGCTTTTTTCGAAGAATCTATATCCTGAGGAGACATTTCCAAAAATTCTTCCCTCGAATATCCGAGCATTTCACAGGCGACATCATTAACCTCTATAAAGTTCCCCGGCATGCCTTCCTCGTCCAATTCATGCAAGTAAATGGCATCGTTCGCATTGTTAAATATTTTTAGGAATCTTTTCCTCTCCCTCCTAAGCTCCTCTTCTCTCTTTTCCCGTTCAGAAACGTTCCTAAAATTGCACTGTACGATTTTCTCTCCGCCCGCTTGATAGGTATTGCCGACGAAATCGACCGGAACTTCCTCACCATCTTTCTTCTCCAAAAGCAAACCCTCGTAACGAATGAAACCCTCACCCACGAGTTCTTCAAACCTTTCCTTGTCCTCCACAACATTCCTAAACGCTCCAATCCGCCAAAGTTTTCTTCCTATAAGATCCTCCTCCGAATAACCCGTCAAATCCTGTATGCAAGGATTGGCGGCTTTTACCTCACCCGACTCAGCATCCATGATGAGCATGCCGTCTTGGGCCGACTCGAAGAGTTTCCTATATCTATCTTCACTTTTTTCAAATGCTTTCTCAGCCTTGTGACGTTCAACCTCTTGAACGATCGCCTTAGCCAAGACACCATATTGTGATTTAGGATCCCCCTTCTTCTCCAAGTAACGGTCCGCTCCAAGATTCAAAGCTTCCATCGCCACTTCCTCCCTACCCTTCCCTGTCAAAATAATGAAAGGAATATCACTATCCAATTCCTCTCTAACAATTCTCAAAAATTCCAAACCGCTCATTTCAGGCATTTGATAATCCGAAACAATAGCATCAAAATCGGACCTTTCCAAAAGTTCCAAACCTTCCTCAACAGAACTAAACGTCTCTATATTCAAACGGTCATCCTCATCTTCAAGAAAAATCTCAGCCTGTTTCAAAACAGAAGAATCATCATCCACAAACAAAATATCCAATCTTCAAACACCAAACCTAACTTCAGATTTAGGAAACAAGCCCCCTCACCCGTTAAAACTATTTATTTTCACACATTTTAACCCCATATATAAAACAAGATATTCTCAAAAATTACAAATTCAAATAATAAGGATATAAAATCTTTAAAAATTTAGAAAAAACAATAATCTCTCAAAAAAGGAAATAATCCAAAATTACGGTTTTATTCAAAAAATAACCATATACTAACCTTTTTCGAAAAAATGCTAACTAAGAGCAAGGCACTGAAGATAAGTAAAAGAAAGCCTCGGGCGGGCTTAAAACATGAGGTTAAAAGCCCTTACGAGCGAAAGGTTGGAACCGAGCTTATGTGTTACGGTTCAAGGCCTGTCCATTGTTTGTTCTTCTTAATCTTCAGGCCATCTCTCTCGTCTCGTCTAAAATACTTCCCATAATTTGTGAATATCAAGTTTCATTCGACTCTCAACTAATAAAATAAAGTTACGCTTTAATCCACTTAGCACCCTCTAACCGAACGTTTATATTCCTAACTGGTGGCTGATGTTTTACTTGTTCAGCCGCTTGTTGTCTCACTTGATTAGCTCCACTCTGAATAACTTGTTGAATTTTCTGTTGGATTTGATTTGGGATTTTATTAACTTGGATGAGTGGTGGTTTGTTGGATTTGGTATTGGGTATTTTGAAGAAAGCCGAAATTTTCGAAAATCCAACTTTTTTCCCTAACTAATACCCGTTTGTAGGATTATTCAAAAGTTTTGTTAATTAATTATCGTTTGAAACAGAGTTTAAGATGGCTCGACTAGAAAAGACCCAGTTTTTTCATCATCTTTTGTATTTATCGTTATTTTATATTCTCCCTCTTCGTCTCTTGAAGTCTTAAATTCTAACGTCATGGTTTCTTCTCCTTTAAGCACAACCGTTTTAGAATTCTCCATTTCATTCTCCACTAAAATTTCTACTTCGCGTTTCCCTGTTTTCATTCCAATGTTTGTAACGTTTGCAAAAATATTCAAATTTTCACCAGGGTTGACGTTATCTGGACTTATTTGAAGGTTGCTAACTTTGAACTCAGCTTTTATCGGATCATCTATATCGTATGGTGCCCATGGATC
>CAZSNS010000066.1:0-10095 GCA_964608515.1 Hadarchaeota archaeon (SeqCode) | reverse complement strand
ACAAAGGAAACGCCCTAGACCATCCAGCAGCACAACTCGCAGCCGACATAACTGTCGACGATGTGCTTGAATCCCCAGTTCTCGCATGGCCAGTACAAAGACTGGATATCAGCCCTCCAAGTGATGGAGCGGCCGCACTTGTCTATGCGAGTGAGGATGTCGTAAATGACCATACTGATGATCCAGTGTGGATAGATGGTGTAGGTTGGAATATTGATAGCCAGATGTGGGCGAACAGAGATCTTTACTTCCCAAGGTATGCTGCAAAAGCCGCAAAACAAGCTTACGATATGGCAGGGATTAAAGACCCGTATGATGAACTAGACTTAGCAGAACCGTACGACCCATTTGACTACAAGGAACTCCACCACATGGAAGGACTCCTTCTTTGTGACAAAGGGGAAGCACCAACTCTAACTAGAGAAGGTGTAACTCAAAGAGATGGAGACTTACCAGTCTGCCCATCGGGTGGACTGCTCGGAGTTGGAAACCCGATAGCCGCTACTATGGGTCAGAAAGTTTGCGAACTTTACTGGCAACTTTCCGGTAAAGCAGGAGATAGACAAGTCCCAGACGATCCAAGATTAGGAGTTGGACAAGCTTGGGGCGATATCATGCAGATGTCGACAACAATAGTGATGAGGAGTTAAAGAGGTGATATTAGATGTCTGAAGATAAAAATAAAACTCCACCCTGTGAACCGGAAGGAGAACATGTCACAGAAGATGAAATAGATAACGAAGAAGTATTATATACGGAGTGGGAACCTGAAGCTCAATACGCTTGGAGCGCAGGTCCGGCAATGAGTCGTTTCTTGCAAGAATTGAAAGAAGGAAAGCTGATAGCTACCAAGTGTGAAGAATGTGACAGAGTAATTTTCCCGCCACGAATGTTTTGCGAATACTGTTACGAACCAGTAGATAATTGGGAATACGTAAAAGACACCGGTATAATCAACACTTACTCGATTAGCCATATCGACCCAAATGCAAACCCCATCGAAGAACCGATACTTATAGGCGTAATAGATATCGACGGAGCATCCGAAAATCATGGAATAATGCACTTCTTTGAGGAAGTTGACCCTGATGACATAGAAATAGGAATGGAAGTAGAAGCCGTATGGAAACCCGAAGAAGAAAGAGTCGGATCAGTAGAGGATATCAAATACTTCCGTCCGAAAAACGAGGAGGATAGAACATGACGTTCTTTGAAAAAATAACCGATCCAAGAGATTTGATCCAGTGGAAAGGAAACATGGAAGCAAAATATCTCTATACCACTGGAAAAGCAGGAGAAAAATTCTTCGAAGGTCTACTGGATGGTAAAATCCTCGCAAATGAATGCCCAGAATGTGGTAAGGTTTACGTCCCGCCGAGACTTTACTGCGAAGATTGTTTTGTTCGAACAGACGGCGAATATAAAGAATTGGAAGGGACAGGAACCGTCAAGTGTTACACAGTAGCGAAGGCTAATACTTACGATGAAGAGTTGGAAGAGCCAGAAATTTGGGCTATTGTTGAGATGGATGGAACCGACTCAGGAATTACTCATAAAGTAAATGCAGATGCGGATGAAGTTGAACCGGGTTTAGAAGTGGAACTGGTTTTGAAACCTGAAGACGAGCGAACTGGAACGATGAAAGATATCGAAGGCTTTGAGCCTGTTTAGAGGAAATCTTTCCGGAGTACCCAACCTTCTTTTATTTTTCTTTTTTTATTCTCTGACGGAGAGTAAAGGGTCGCAAAAATTCATAAGGTTTTCTTCGTATTTTATAGAATATGTTAGAAAACAACTATATGTTGACTGAAAAAGGAGAACAAGTCAGGAAAGAAGCTAAGGAACTAGCGAAAGAGATTGATCCAGACCTTCTCCGAAAGATGGACAGAGATGAAGTAGATTACCCTTGGGATTTTTACAACAAAGCTGCTGAAAAGAACCTTCTAGGATTAAGATTTCCCGAAGAATATGGAGGAAGAAACTGCAGTTGGTTAACTGAAACAGCAGCACTAGAAGAAATCGGCGTTCTAGGAAACAGTATCGGCTGTTCCTACGCAATGCCAAGTATCGTCGGCGAAGCCATCAATAGATTCGGAACCGAATATCAAAAAGAGGAATATCTAAAACCGATGCTGAATGGAGAAAAATTATCAGCCGAAGGTTTGACAGAACCGAGAGGTGGATCAGACTTTTTCGGAACCGCATCAACAGCAGAAAAAGAAGGAGACCATTACATATTCAACGGTCAGAAAAGATTTATTGCTGGAGGCGCGGAAGCGGACTTTTTCCTACTCTATGCAAAAACAGATCCTGATGCTCCAGGGCATAAATCGATATCCGCTTTCTTAGTGGACAGAGATATGGGCGTAGAAGTTGAAGAAAGATATGGTTTAATGGGTTTCCGAGGAATGGGAACTTCTAGAATCGTTCTTAGAGATGTGGAAGTTCCAGAAGAGAATCTAGTCGGTGAAGAAAACGGTGGAAGAACGATTTTCAACTATATGATGGTTCCAGAAAGACTAACATCTGCAGGAGGAGCCATAGGAGCAGGAAGAGCAGCTTTAGAAGTCGCTATGAAATATAGCAGGAAAAGAGAAGCATTTGGAAGAAAAATAAAAGACTTCGAAGGAGTGAGTTTCAAAGTAGCAGACAGCATAACAAAACTTGATGCTGGAAGAGCTCTAGCCCAAACAGCTGCAAAAGCAGCAGACGGAGACGGAGATCCGAGACAGATTGTCTCGGAAGCCAAAGACTATTGCACCCAGGTAGCTTGGGAAGTAGTTAACAAAGCCATGCAAATACTTGGTGGAATTGGATATACACAAGTGTTCCCCGTTGAAAGATTGATGAGGGACATAAGACTCGGAAAGATTTGGACCGGTTCTAACGAGATAATGAAACTATTAGTCCAACACGAAGCATACAAGGAGTTCGAAGAAAAATTAGGTTCTGGAGAAGACAGAGATTTAGAACAAGATGCAATTGAAATAGAGAAAGCCGCAGAAAAAGTCTACGATGTCTCCGATCAAAAAGAACTTTTCGAAAAAGAAGAATAATTCAAAACTCCTTCCACTCTCATCTTTTACCTAGAAGCTAGTATCCTCAAGAAAACAAAAAAGAACAATGGTTGTTTGAAAAAAATGAAAAGCTTGAGAAGAAAAATTTCTATAATATTACTAGTTTTAATGGCTATTTTTTTGATGGCCGATCAACAGTTGTTGCCTCCGAATTATCTGGAGATACAGGCTGAGTTTTTGATTTCGGAGGCGCAGATTGGTCTTGTTTCGTCTATTTATGTTGCGATAGGTGCTTTGATTGCTGTTGTTTGGGGTTATTTGTCAGATATTCATGACCGGAAGAAGTTGCTTGTTGTTGGTGTTTTGTTGGGGGAGATTCCTTGTCTTTTGACGGCTTTTGTTCAGTCTTATCCACAGCTTTTGGTTGTTCGTATCTTTACTGGTTTTGGTATTGGTTCTATATTCCCCATTGGGTATTCTCTAATTTCTGACATGTTTAGCGAAGAGAATAGGGGGAAGGGTTACTCTTATATTCAAACTGCTTTAGGTTTTGGTACACTTTTCGGGATGATTATTGCGGGATTGATGGTGAGTTGGAGACTTCCGTTTATTATCGCTGCTGTACCGAATTTCATTATAGCTCCATTATTTTACTTTATTTATGAGGAACCGCATCGGGGGGAAGGGGAGAAAGAAATTAAAGATTTGGTAGATAAAGGAGCTCGCTACTCGTATTCTATAGATTTAGAAACGATCAAAAAATCATTCAAAACAAGAACAAACATTCTAATTTTCTTACAAGGAGGATTAGGAACAGTCCCTTGGGGTGTTCTTATGTTTTGGTTGATTTCTTTCCTCCGACTAGTTCGAGGGATGGAGAAATCAATCGCCACATTCGTTCTATTAATTCTTGGAATAGGAACCACAGTAGGTACTCTAGTCGGAGGTTTCGCCGGTGATTACTTTGAAGAAAAAGTACGTGGGGGACGAGCACTACTATCTGCGATTGGAATAACTATAGGTATGATCGGAGCGATTATACTCATTTTTTATCCATTACCTGCCGAACCTGGTTTACTAACTTGGATAGGGTTGATAATTTTTGCCCTAGGAGCGCTACAATTTATGAGTTTTGCAGATCCGAACGTAAGAGCTATAATATCACAAGTAAATTTACCGGAAGATCGAGGAACAATTTTCGGTTTTTTCAATATTATAGATAATGCGGGGAAAGCAGTTGGACCTCTTTTCGGTGGTTTTCTAATCGGTCTTATTCAAAATTTTGGATATGCCGAGCCGGTAGCTTATAAGTATACTCTGGTTATTGGTGCATTGTTTTGGATTCCTAGTGCTTTGGTGTGGTTATGGTTAAGGTTTAGATATCCGGAAGACAGAGACGAAGTCAAGAATATCCTAAAAGAAAGAAGAGACGATATTTTGAAAGAATCACAAGAGTTAGAAGACTAGAACTTGGATTCTTATGTAAGAGAAGAAAAATGAACGATGAAAATTCTAAGTTAAGAACTGTTTTGAAGGAAGAGAAAGTGAGTGATCTTCAAAGTATTTTAACAGAAATGGAAAGTTTACTTGTTGCTTTTTCGGGTGGGGTCGATAGCACATTTTTACTCAAAATTGTCAAGGAAACTCTTGAAGATAATGTTTTGGCTGTGACAGCTGACTCTGCAATATTTCCCAGTTCAGAGATTAGTGATGCTAAAAAACTTGCTGAAGAGTTGGGAGTTCGACATCGAGTTATAGATGTGGATCTTTTGAAGATGGAAGATGTTCGAAAAAATCCTGAAAATCGTTGTTATTATTGTAAAAAGAACTTGTTTGAAGAGTTTTTGAAAATAGCGAAAAATGAGAATCTTAACTTTGTGGTCGATGGTACTACTAGTGATGATTTTGAGGATTATCGTCCAGGTTTGAAAGCAGTGAAGGAATTAGATGTTAGAAGTCCCTTGGCAGAGGCTGGGCTTGTGAAGGAAGAAGTTAGGAGGTTTTCTAAAATGTTAGGAATTCCGGTCTGGGATAAACCTTCTACGAGTTGTTTGGCTACTCGTATTTCTTATGGGACTAAAATTAACAAGGGTCTTCTCGGTAAGATCGAGAAGCTTGAAGATTTTTTAAAAAGTCTAGGTTTTGACACAGTTAGAGTTAGGCATCATCAAAATATTGCTAGAATTGAAGTGAGTCAGGAGTCTTTAGGTGAAGTGATTGAGAATAGAGAAAAAATTTTAGAAAAATTCCGAGAAGAAAATTATGATTATGTAACTTTGGACTTAGCCGGGTATAATGAGGGTTCTATGAATAAAGAATTGGAAGATGTGTAAAATGAAGAAGGAAAAATTGGTAGAATTACTCAAAAAATTAGAGGAAGGAAAAATATCCATTGAAGAAACAGTGAATGAGCTAGAATCTTTGCCTTACAAAGATATAGGTTTTGCTAAAATAGACGAACATCGTAGTTTGAGAAAGAAAATGCCTGAAGCAGTTCTGGCGAAAGGTAAGAGTTCCGAACAGATAATGAAAATCGTGGAAGAGATGAAGGAAGATGAACTTGTACTCGTTACTAAAGTGGAGAAAGATATCGGTGCAGCTTTAGAGAAAGAATTTGAAAATGCAAAATTTTTCAAAGACGCAAAAATGGTCGCTTTAGGCGAACCCTACAAAGACATGGGAAAAGGAGAGATTTTGGTGGTGAGTGGTGGTACCAGCGATTTGCCGATTGCCAAGGAAGCCGCTATTACTGCTGAGTATTTGGGAAACAATGTGAAAACTATTTTCGATATCGGGGTGGCTGGAATCCATAGACTTCTCGACCACGAGGAAGAAATTCGTAATGCAAGTGTGATAGTGGCTGTAGCGGGAATGGAAGGTTCTTTGCCGAGTGTTGTAAGCGGAATATCACCAGTGCCGGTAATAGGGGTTCCCACCAGTAAAGGTTATGGTTCTAACCTCGAAGGTATTTCGGCTTTGCTTTCGATGTTAAATAGTTGTGCTCCGGGTTTGGCTGTTGTGAATATTGATAATGGTTATGGTGCTGGGTGTATGGCGAGTATGATTAATAGGGAGGATTAGGATGGGAAGGATAGCTTTTTTGGATATGGTTAGTGGTGTGAGTGGAGATATGTTTTTGAGTAGTTTGGTGGATGCGGGAGTTTCTCCTTCTAAAATTCAGAATTTGGTGAATGAAAAATTGGCTATCGGTGCGGAGGTTTCTTTTGAAAATGTCGAACGAGAAGGAATAACAGCTATGAAAATGAATCTTAGTTCAAACGTGTCGGAGAAGGAGAGGTCGTTGGATGAGATTCTTACGATTTTGGATGAGAGTGAAATTTCGAGTGAGGTAAGGGATAGAAGTAAGGAAGTTTTCAAATTGCTCGGGAAAGCCGAGGCGGAGGTTCATGGTGAAGATTTCGATGATGTTCATTTTCACGAGATTGGAAAATTGGATTCGATTATAGAAATCGTCGGGACGGTCTTTTGTTTGAAAGAATTGAAAATTGATCAACTTTTTTATTCCTCGTTCAAAGTCGGGACAGATGGGACGACCAATCATGGTTCTTATCCTGTTCCTGCACCTGCTACTTTAGAACTTCTGGAGGGGGAACATGTTAAAAAATTAGATGTGGGTTCAGAACTTTCCACTCCTACAGGGGTGGCACTTGCTAGAGTTTTGGGAAAACAAGAAACTCCCCCAAGTTTCAACTTGGAAAATATTGGTTATGGTGCTGGGAAAAAGGAACTGGAAATTCCGAATCTTGTAAGGATAGAGATCGGTTCTCTTGACGAAACTAATAATATGGAAAATCTCTGGTTGATAGAAACAAATATTGACGATATGAATCCTGAATTTTTCGAAAATGTTGAAGAGAAACTTTTAGAAAACGGAGCTCTAGACGTATGGATAAATAATATAAATATGAAAAAAAGCAGACCCGGATTCCTCCTTTCCGTCCTCTCCCCTCTAGATCGAGACGTTTTTCAAAATTTGAAGAAGATTATTTTCGAAGAGACTTCCACAATCGGTTTTCGAAGACAACAAATTGAACGCATCTCCCTACCCAGAGAAATAAAAACCGTAAATACAGAATTCGGAGAAGTGAAAGTCAAGATAGCTTATAAAGATTCAGAAATAGTTAACATCGCACCCGAATACGAAGATTGTAAAAGATTATCTAAAGAAACTGGAGTTTCCTTGAAAAAAATCCATGAAACAGCTCTTTCTCAAGCTAGACAAGAACTGACTTAATCGTTTTTAATCTTCCTCTATTTTTGGCGCCATTTCCCCTGCGTGAGTCATAACCCCTACTGATCCTTCTAAGTTATCGAGTGCTTCCTCTACAGATTCTGCATATTCGAAACCTAATTTTTTTGCTTCTTTTTCGGATATTCCTTCAGTAACAAACACGCCGCTTGTATCACTTTTCAAAGTCTCTAAAGATAACAATCCTGAAGCTCCAACTTCATCCTCAATCTCACCATTCTCAAGCTTTTCCAAAACTTCCATTATCGAAGTCCCTGCTTTCTCTAACAAAATAGAATGTTCATCAGAAACTCCCTCCGGACAGGGAGAAAGAAAAACTATCTTACTTTCACCCTCCGTCAAAACAAAAGCGTCATTCATAGCTTTTTGTCCTTGCCAAAGATTTCTCTCATTCGGATAAGAATTAGCAATTACAATATCCGGAATCTCTGGAAGTTCCACAGAATAAACATCCTTAGCAAACTTAACCCCTTCCTGAAAAGCTTCCACCGGATGTCCAAAAACCGCTTCATATATCTCACCATCCAAATTCAAAATCATGTTCAAAATCAAGTCCAAACCCGATTCCAGAGCAATCCGATCGATCTCTTCCCTAACCGGATTTGTCGCCTCTCCCAAACTCCTACCAACACCTTTTCTCACAGACATCATATGAGTATATCCTGTCGTTTCTTCCCCTGAAACTCCCGGTTGTATCATTTTGGCACCGCCGCTCCACCCGGTTAAAATGTGAGGCATTATGCTACCGATCGCTATTGATAGGTCTGCTTCGTAGTAGTCCTTGTTAACATAAATCGGGTGTTCGTCGTCGGAGTTTACTTTTACCAGTTGGTCCTTGTCCTGACATTCGTGATTTTTTACCTCAACACGGTCTGTGATTCCAAATCTTTTCTCTATTTCCTCTTGTGACATTTTTCTATGAGTTCCTAAACCGATAATTATTCTGATATTCTCATCTTCCAACCCATTTTCGTTTAAACGATCCAGCAAAATCGGGAGAATTTCTTTTTGCGGGGTTTTTCGAGTGTTGTCGTCAACTAACAGGACAGCATCGTCAGCGTTTTTAGCTAGTTTTTCTAATGAAGGAGACTCTATAGGATTGTCTAAGGCATTTACCACAGCGTCGGCCCCCTTGGCTGGAGGATTATTTGGAGAAATTACCCAAGAAAGTCGGTCATCATCTATATGGATTGTTTTCTGTCCTTCTCGATAAGGAACTTCTACATCCATATTTCCAGTTTAATTTTTTTCTTAGTGCTAGAAAAAGTTTCCGTAAACTCTTCTAAGAGAAAAGAAACAAAAAATTCGAAATAAAAATTTTACAACAAAACAATTGCTTAATGGTAAATTTTAAACCTATTCTAAATAAATTCAGACCGATAGAAAGAATATGAGGTAAAAAAATGAGCGAAATCAAATATGGGGAGATGAGTAAGGAAATTGTCGAAAAACTTGAAGAGATAACTGGTGAAGATTATGTCATTACCGACCAAAAGCAGATGGAAGATTACAAAAGAGACGAAACTCCCGAAACAGAAGTTGAAGGATGTTATCCCGAAGTCTTAGTAAGACCAAAAACAACGGAAGAAGTTTCGAAAATAATGAAGCTTGCCAATGATGAAAAGATTCCTGTGACTCCGATTGGAGGGAGGACAGGACTTGCTGGCGGTTCTGTACCGATTTATGGTGGTATAGGTCTGTCTCTGGAAAGGCTCAATGAGACGATTGATGTTGACGAAGATAATATGATGGTTGAAGTGGATGCAGGGGTTAGAATGGAAAAACTGTATGATGCTGTTGAGGAAGAAGGGTTAGCTCTTCCGATTCATCCGACTACAGAAGATTCTCAGATAGGTGGTAGTATCGCGACGAATGCCGGTGGTGAAGTTTCTCTGAAGCATGGAGTTATGCGAGATTATGTTAAAGGGCTTGAAGTTGTGCTTCCTGATGGTGAAGTGATTGAATTAGGTGGGAAATTATTGAAAGATAACGCTGGTTATCCTTTGCTTCACTTGTTTATTGGGAGTGAAGGAACTTTAGGAATCATAACTAAAGCCATACTTCGACTCTATCCGCCTTCGGAAAAACCAAGTATGATTATTATCCCGTTCGAAAGTAGAGATGCTGCGATAGAAACGGTTCCTGAAATTGTTAAAAGCGGAATAATTCCAGACGGTATAGAATATATAGACGGAAACTCGATAATGGCAGGTGAATTATACACTGGAGACGAATGGCCTACCGAGAAAGGTGAGGCTACGTTGTTGGTGATGCTTTCTGGTAGGCATGAGGATGAGATTTTGGAAAAAGCTCAGACGATAATGGAGGTTTGTGAGGAGCGGGATGCGATTGATACGTTTTTGGCTATGGAGAATCGTGAAATCGATAAGATTTGGGGTATTAGGTTAGGTATTCCTGAAGCTGGTTTATCTGGAACTCTTGAAGGGTATAAACCGTATTGGTCGTCGGATATGGTGGTGCCTCCGAGTGAGATTCCTAGATTTTTGAAGAGGTCTGAAGAAATTCTTGAAGATACGGGGCTTGACACTTTGTTCGGTGCTTTTGGTCATGCTGGTGATGGGAATATTCATGTCAGTGCACTTTTCACTGAAGGTACTGATGAGGAAAAGATTTCTGAGATTAGGGAAAAGTGGACGGAAGAAGCAGTTGAGTTAGGAGGTTCAATCACGGGAGAGCATGGAGTTGGAATAGCGAAAAAATCATCACTTCAAAAATACCATAGTGAGGAAGAGCTTGAGTTGATGAAAGGTATAAAAGAGTTGTTCGATCCTAATCTGATCCTCAATA
>CAZSNS010000065.1:0-10609 GCA_964608515.1 Hadarchaeota archaeon (SeqCode) | reverse complement strand
TGAGCGAAAAACTTTACCTAAGAGCCAAGGAAATTCTACTTACGTGAGTACTGAAGTGAAGAAATAATTTTACTACAAAATCTTATATCTTGACTGGACCTCGACACATAGGATGATTTACTTAGGAATGAGGAAAATCACTTCAAAGTTTCTCAGAAGTGCTTGGGAAAAGTTTATGAGGCTTGAAGAAAACCGGAGGAAGACGATAGACAGTTCAGCCTTCTCGCCAAGGAGTTTGGCGAGGGAAACGATTTGATGATTGGTGAGATAAATGAGAGAAAAAACTATTTAAGACTCGCCATCCTCTCAGAAGCCATTTCAGCATGGTAACTGGATTGGAATAACTGAATAGAAGGAAAAGTGAGAAAAATAGGTCTAGGACGATTTTTCTGAAAGTGAAGGGAAATTGGCGCTCTAAAACTTGTGATGATTATCTAAAATAATCGGAAAACATCGGGCGAAAATACAAACAAAACTAGAGATAAGAAGTTTCACCAAAATTTACGTAACAAAGCAGAAAATTGAAGAGATATTTAAAGATGATCACCAGGAGTAAGCTGATTGACTACATTTAGAAATTTTTCTTTAAAATTCGCTTCATCGAATTCTTTTGCAATTTTTTTTATTTCTTCGGGGTTCCAATCTACGGATTCGCATTTTTCAATTGCTTTCTTAATATCGGTGGGTTCGGATTTCTTGAAGAAGATTCCTGTTTTACCTTCTATTATTGATTCTTCATGCCCCCCCCATTTTATTGCTATAACTGGTTTTCCTGAAGCCATGGCTTCTAGGGGAACTATTCCGGACTCTTCTCTGTATTTATTTTGAATGAGTCCTCTGCAATTTGATAAGAGCGAGATCTTTTTTTCTTCCGATACTCGACCTAGAAGCTCAACGTTTTCCAATTTTTTAGCAATTTTTACTGTAGAGTCTCTGTATGTTCCAATTACTTTCAGGTTATATGGTATATCTTTGAAAGCTTTAATAACGGTCTCCTCTCGCTTACCAATCCCACCGATTATGATGAGGTAGAAGTTCCCAAACTTCTCAAATCGAAATTTTTCTGCAGGAATCGGAGGAAAGATAGATTCTTTTGGGGTAACGTCCCAATATTTTTTTGCGAGTTTTTTGGAGGTTTGGCTGGTGCCGATTAATAAGTTTATATTCTTTACTGTTTTTTGTTCCCATTTTCTATAAATTTGACTCCAAATTCTGAAAAGAAAGGTTTTGGGAAAAGGCATTTGTTCAATTACCTTAGGTTGCCAATGCCATATTGGGAGGAAAGGTGCTAGGTAGTAGCTTATATGTTTTTGTTTTTTGGATTGGATGAAACCTTTTGAGAGTGGACCTACACTTATGACTATATCAAATTCTGGGAGATTAAGGTTCTCGAAGAACCAGATTGTTTGAGTATCTTTGGGGATTAGGGGGCGTGACGAATTTCTTCTTGGAATTATTTTAATTTTTCTATTGTAATATTCTTCTTTAACTTCTGAGGAAATCTCTCTATCTGTGGAGTAAGTATAGACTGGGGCATCGAATGCCTCAGCGATGTTTAATGATACTCTTTCTGCCCCACGAAGGGTTTGGAGACGATCTCTAAGTACAGCAACTTTTGGTTCTTTTTCTGGTTCCATGATAGTCCTCTTTAAGTGTTCTTTTTGTCAATATATTAGGAAAGCAGGTTTTAAAGTGGTTGTTACTCTTACTTACTAACAAAAGCAAGCTTGAGTTGAAGAAATGATGAAGATTATCACCACTAGTTGGGATGATGGAGTAAAAGAATCTTTGGAAGTCGCGAATTTATTGAATAATTATGGACTTGCTGGTACTTTTTTTGTTCCAGTAAATGCTGTGAAGGGGGGGAGGATTCAAGAACTTGAATTTCAAGGTAAATTTTTGAGTGAGGAAGAGCTTAGAATATTAAGTAGGGATTTTGAGGTTGGAGGTCATGGAGTATCGCATCGATATTTGACTCGTATGCCAAAGGGAGAGATGGAGAAGGAAATAAGGAATTCGAAGAATCGCTTGGAGAGTCTGACTGGTAAGGATGTACATGGTTTTGCTTATCCGGGTGGCAAGTACAATCAGCAGATAGTAAGTACAGTAAAAAATTTGGGATTCACTTATGGGAGGACGACGGAAGACGGCTCTTTGGAGCCTACCGACAGGTTCAAACTTTCGATTTCAGCAGTTTGTGGGGGTACCTTTATCGGTAAATTAAAGTTTACTTTACTATCTCCTTTTTCTAATGTTTACGCGGTTGGAGGAGATTGGAAAAAAACTATATTTAAGGCTTATCAAAATACCAAAAAGCTTGGCGGGGTTCTCCACATAGCAGGTCACCCTCAAGATATTTTGAAAGAAGGGTATAAGGAAAAGCTTGAAAGTGTTTTTTCTAAAATTTCGGGAGATAGTGAGGTGGAATACTTAACAAATTATCAAACTATAAAGAGGTTAGAAGAGGAAGGACTTTTAGAATGAAATTAATAGCTCTTGGATTAGATGGAACCTCTTTTGAATTAATTGAACCATGGATAGAGAACGGGGAACTTCCAAATCTAAGAAAAATAAAGAGCAAAGGCTCATGGGGAGGTATGAAAAGTTGCTTCCCACCAGTCTCTTCCCCGAATTGGAAGTGTTATTCAACTGGAAAAAACCCTGGAAAAATTGGAATATTCTGGTGGGAAAACCTAGATTTTGAAAAAAAACAAGTAACAGTACCTGACTATAGAACCGAGGAGGATGAAATTTGGAACTATTTAAACGAAAGCGGAGAGAAGACAGCTATCATAAACATGCCACTTTCATACCCCCCGCGAAAGATTGATGGGTATATCGCTTCCGGAGGGCCAAGCGCTAAAAATGAAAATTTTACCTACCCGAAAGAGTGGGGGCAAAAGCTGAAAAAAAAGGGTTACAAGGTTCACCCATCCAAATCAATCTCTGACAAAAAAGCTTGTGAAGAATGTTATGATGAAATCATAGAAATGATAAAAAAGAGATTCGAAATCATTCACGAACTTGTCGAAAAGGACGAAACCAGTTTTATCCATTTATCGATATTCTATATCAACGTTTTACAACATTTTCTTTGGGGGGAAGAACTACTGAAAAAAGCTTGGAAAGTTATAGATGAAGAAATTGGAAAATTGGTAAAACTTTCCGAAGAAAAGGGTTGGAATCTAATCCTTTTTTCCGATCATGGTTCCAATCAAATAGAAGAAATTTTCAACATAAACACTTGGTTAAAAAAAGAAAACTTACTAAAAACAAAAAAGCCACTTTTACCCAATTTACTACAATCAATGGGGTTAAGCAGAGAAAGAATCATAGGAATTACTGAAAAGCTTGGACTAAAAAACCTCTTACGAAAAATAATCCCAACAACCATGATTAACAGAGTTCCCTCAAAAAACGGCGGGTTGAGTAGAGAAGCTAAAACTGAAGCTTTAAATTGGGAGGAAACAACCGCTTTTGGATTAGGACAAGGTCCACTATATCTAAACCCTGAGAAATTAGAGAAAAAAGAAGAAATAATCGAAAAACTAGAAAACATCGAAAATCCTAAAACCGGGAAGAAACCAGTGAGAAAAGTTTACACTAAAGAGGAAATATACTCTGGCAAATATCTGGAAAAAGCACCTGATTTAATCATTGACCAGGCTCACAACACCCATATTTCAGGAGAAATGGAAAAGACCAAAATTTTCGAGAAACCAGGAAGATGGAAAGGGGAAAACAAAAGAACAGGATTCTTCATGGCATACGGACCTGAAATTGGGAAAGGTAAGAAATTAAAAAATACTGTTAAAATCCTTGATATTGCTCCTACCATACTTCATCTGTACAACCAACCTGTTCCGCAAAAAATGGATGGAAGAGTCTTAAAAGAAATATTTAAAGAAAAATCCAATCCCGCAGAGCAAAAAGTCAAATACAGAAATAGCGAAGAGAAAAAAGAGATAAAGAAGAAGATAAGAAAACTTAGAAAGAAAAACAAAATTTAATCACATTATCTTTTAGAATTATTTGGAGTTACTATTCCTAACTATGGAACTTCTCTAACTTCAGGAGTATCTGGAGAACAATGATTATTCCCTATCTTCTAAGTGTTTTCACTGGTTTGAGGTAATCACAGCTTTACCAGAAAAATTTTCCCTGACCAAGTTAGAAATCCTAATTAGTGCTAATTTTAAATCGTCAGAGTTTACCTTCCGGATTTCGTTGAAATTTGGCGTTGGGAAACTCAGAAAATTTTGGATTTCCAACATGTTCTGAAGTTATCTTTCTGATTATTGTTCTAACTTTGAAGTGGGCATGAAAGATAAGAAAAGTTTGAACTACCCCACTACACCAATTGATTTATGGATAATCAGAACCCCCCAATATTTGGAAAAACTGTTATCGGACTTTAACTCTTTTGTTTTGAACTCCTCCAAAATTTTATAGTGAAATTATATTTCTTCTTTTTGATTGGCTAAACCATATCTAGCTAGAATATTAAAGAACTGCTAAGTGTGTTGTAGAGCCGCCTGCTCTGAATTTTTCAATATCTACGAAGGAAACGTTCTCTAGTGAATGAAGGAGTTCATTTGCCGTTTTGTTATTTAGAAGCGATCTATCTGTGATTAAAATGTAATCAAATTCTTCAGAAATTTTTTGGATATTTAAGTTGGGAAACTCAGAAAATTTCAGATATCGGTGATCTGTTCTTCGTTTCACCTTTTCTTTGTTCTTGCATAATATCCTGACATCCAAAATTCCTTGATTGACTAGGAGTTGTTTAAATGATCCTGTGTTCGGAACCCCTATTTTGCCTTCTGAGAGTTCCTGTCCATGAACTTGGAAAGGGTCTTGATAGCGAGCTTTAACTCTCTCATGCTGAATAATCGCTTGTCCAAAGGCTGTGAGGATTAGTACTAAGAAAGCTAGATATGTAAGCTTAGGAAGAAACCTTTTAAATATCTTATAAAAACTGATTTTTTTCTTAAAATACTTAGAAAATTTTGAAAATCCGATTCCAAATAAAGGTGAAAGAAAAGCGAGAGTTAGAATCATATGTCTCGTTCCCAATCCTCTATTGAAAAGAAGTTTGTACCATTCACCGATCCAGTAGAGACCTGCTCCTAAGAGGGCAAAATATATCCATTTTGATTTTTGTTTATTTTCGTAAACCCATTTCAAAGAAAACAGTAAAATTGTTGTAAGAATTACGGTAGCTGATATCCAGATAGAGAAAGATGTCCGAAAAAATGGCAAATAATCCTTAAGTATGGACATTCTGCTTGAAATTTGATGAGCGGTATCTGCACCTCTTGTGTGCCACCACCAGTCAAAATGGGTGTACCAGATATATCTAGCGGCTTTTCCGATAGTGGATAAGGAGGAGGGATTTACGAAAAATTCGCTTTCAGTACCTACTATTGCTCCAGCTGATGTCATGAATTTAACGAATGCCCCGCTCATTAAATGTAAAAAACTAGCAACTGCGCCAGAAATTCCGTAAATCAGAAAAGAGGAAAGCCGATTTAACAGGTCTCCTTTTTCTTTTACTAAAATGAATATCCCAGCCAATAAAACGAAAAGTAAAGCTGGCCAAAACATCAAGTAAGCGAATGTCGCAAAAAGACCGGCTAAAAAGCAATTAAGGCGTTTTACCCCTTTTAAGTTTTTACTAAGAAAATATAGTGAAAATACTATTAGAGAAA
Source organism: Hadarchaeota archaeon (SeqCode) (assembly GCA_964608515.1). Taxonomy (GTDB): domain Archaea; phylum Hadarchaeota; class Hadarchaeia; order Hadarchaeales; family JAGGTB01; genus CAYLJV01. The sequence continues at coordinate 4,898 of CAZSNS010000065.1, read as the reverse complement.
GTGAAGCGGTTTCGGGTAATGCTCTCGCTGTAATGAAAACTAACTTTGGAAAGAAAGCATAAAAAACCAGTGAGAAGAAGGCAATTTTCTCATCAAATACATTTTTGACAAAAAGGTAAACAAAAGGTATGGAAATAATGCCTAGTAGAAGTGGAAAAAGAGATAGACCTTTACTACCTAAAACGGGTCTGAATATTAAATAAATTCTTCCTGCTATCCATTCGTAAAAAGGAGATCTCGGCGGGTGATATCCAATAAAATCAGCACAGTATTCTATAAACGAATATTTGGTAGAAACGACGGCTCCGTAAGTCTTCCAAACAGGAGATAAGTAAATCCAAAAAGATATCCTTGTAATTATCGCGGTTATAATGACTACTAAAACGTTCCTCGATGAGGGTAAGGTGTTCTTGAACCGTTCCATGATTTCCAACCAAATCTTTTAGAACTTGTGCGATGCTTTTAGTTAACCGTAGTTTTTTTATCGTTATATTTTAAATATGTCTTTCATATATCCTTATCTGTTTTTTTAGATTTCTAATTCTATTTATCGAATTGTATCAGACATTTTTCTTATAATTTCTACTCTTTGATGGGAATTATCCTCCCATCCATCTCTTGAGGGGATAACTCATATCGAGATATTACTGTAGTGGCTACATCTTCAATTGAAGCTCGGTTAAAATTTTTTTCGAGAGATTTTTTGCTAATGAATATTCCTGTTCGTTCGTGATTGCCGTTCATCCCTCTTACCGTAGGGGAAGTAATTTTCGAAGAGCCAAAATCGAAAAACCGAGACAACCGGTATTTATATCCTTTCGGTGTAAATACAAGGTCAGGTGCTTTTTCCAAGTGTTTTCCGTGGTAGATCTCCTCTCTCTCGTAGACCTGTTCGACGATTTTCTCTCCATCTTCCGGGTCTCTAACATCTAATAAAGCATTAGCTATATCCTTTCTCACTTTTTCATAATTGTCTGGTTCGACAGATCCTTGAGAATCCCTTCCTTTTAAATTTACAAAAACTTGTCCTAAAGTACCGAAGGCAAAAGCTTGAGTTTTTTTCCAATCCACATCATCCATAGAAAGAAAGAGCTTATTAATTAGACTCTTTTTCGTTTTGCCTCCACCTTTTACCAGAATTCCTTTCTTCAGTCGGTTAGTTAAATTTAGGGAATCTATAACTTTGAATACGTTAGATTTGGTAATGCCAAGATCGGTGGCAATCTTTCTCAAACGTGTTGAAGCGTTATTTTTTAGTTTCAGAAAGTTTTCTTTCATCAAATAATTATTAACGAAAAAAGATTTCTTGGCATAAGTCATTCCATGATCTGAAACTAGAAGTATGTTTTCAAATTCGGGATTTTCTTCGATTAGTCTTCCGATTAATTCATCAGCTTTTCTGTAGGTATCTTCAATTATTTTATGGATATTGTTTGAGTTCCAAAAGTAATGGCCTACATGGTCAGTGGCGCTAAAAACGATCATAGCCAAATCAAACTTTCCATACTCATTTTTCGCTGCATTGAAAGCTCTCAAACGATCCTCCATGCACTTAAAAAGATCTTTTTTATATTCTCTAGGTTTTTTATGTGAAGTGGCAGGAGTTAGAGAATAACCAAGCTTTCTAAGTTTACCGGCAAAACTCTGAGGATGAGTAAAATTAGAATTCGAATCAGGAGTCAACATCCCTGAAACCATAACTCCATTGATTTTCGAGGGTGGAAAAGTATTGGGAGTATTTATAGAGCATACAGAAAATCCTTCTCTACTTAAAATCTCAAAGAATGTATCTTTCTTCACATGAGAAGAATTTATTGGCCGATAGTCGTAGCTTTCTTGTTCTTTTTGTAAAAAGTCATATACTCCATGTTCACCAGGGTTAAAACCCGTCAGCATCGACGTCCAAGCTGATGCAGTAACTGGCGGGATTGTTGATTGAAGAGGAAGTTTACAACCTTCTCCAATGATAGAGGAAATGTTCTTAAGTTTTCCATCTTCGAGCAGAGAGTCTAAAACGGTAAATGTGGCACCATCTAATCCGATAATTAAAGTTTTCATTTTCCGACCTAAAAGTTAAAACGTTTCTTTTCTTCTATTTACATTTATGAGAGAATTATTTAAATCAATCCTCAAGGTATCATTTTCGTTGGGATTGCTTCTTGCGATTTTTTACTTTGTTGATATTGGGAAAATAATAGAATCAATTAGGAGAGCTAATAGTTTTTATATTATTTTAGCTTTTTTCTCTTATCTATCCACTATTACTTTTCTTACCCTCGCTTGGAAGTTTTCTCTAGGTCAGGATGGGCACAAGTTCAGTAATATTTATTTGTTGAAAGTCAACTGGGCTTCTTCTTTTTTATCTCTTGTCACACCTTCACAGATAGGCCAATTAGGTAAATTCTTATTTTTAAGTGAAATAAAAGGGGGAATAGAGAGGGGTAAGGCATTCGCTTCAGTTATAGTTATGAAAGGAGCAAAAACCTTACTAAGACTACCTATGATAGTCGTTTGGTTGGTTTTTTTCTTTGGCAGTTATAGTCAGTATATTTTTTCGCTTTTAGTCGCTTCTTTCTTAATAAATGCCCTTTTAGTCTCCGTTTTCATTTTTTTACCTTATTTCTCAAGTCAAAAAATCGAGAAATTTTTATTCAAGCTCCCTGATTTTGCAAATATCATAACCAAAATTAAAGATTTATTCATGAAATGTAAAAACGAAATTAGGAAAATCCTAAAAAACTACTTCCCGAAAGTTCTTCTAGTTACAGGACTAGGACTTATTTTAATCAATGCAATAACAGCTTGGTTAGTATTCAAGTCAATTGCTGTAGAAATTTCATTCTTAATATTGATAGTGTCAATCCCAGTAATTTACTCCTTAAATATTCTACCCATATCTCTTGGTGGTGTGGGAGTCATTGAGGGAGGGACCGTTGTAATCTTCTCAGCTATTACCAATATACCCCCCCATCAGTTGGCTGCTTTTGCTCTAGTCTGGAGAGGTATCACTTTCTATTTTTATGATCTGATAGGGGGGATAATCTTATGGAGGATGGGATTTGATTTTGAAGACAAGTTTGAAATCTTTTGACAAGAGTCCAATTCGGACTCAAACTTCTTTATTAAATACTACCTTTTAATAAAAAGTAGAAAATAGGTGTGAACTATTCCAAATAAAACTATAGTCCTTGGCTTGGATGGAGCCAACTGGGAGCTTGTAGATAGATGGATAGAAAATGGAGAACTTCCGAAACTTAAGAAACTAAAAAAGGGAGGGGTATGGTCAGATTTAGAGAGTGAATTGCCACCGGTTACATTTCCTAACTGGAAATGTTACTCGACCGGGAAAAACCCAGCGAAACTTGGAGTTCACTGGTTCGAGAGAGTAGACAAAGAAAACCAGACTATCAGTATGGTAAACTCAAATGATTTCAAAGAAAAGGAAATATGGGACTACCTGGGGGAAAAATACGAAGTAGGAGTAATCAATATGCCAGCTACCTATCCTCCAAAATCCGTTAATGGTTTTATGGTATGTGGGGGACCTTCAGTTAAGGAGGGAGAGTTTAGAAAGATAAGTTCTGGATATACATATCCGAAAAGTTTAGAATTGGAACTAAAACGGATAGGTTACCGAGTACATCCAAAAAATCTGATATCTTCGAAAGAGAATAATGAGAAAGAGGTGGAAAAAACATTAGAGGTTATGGAAAAAAGATTCGATCTCTTAGAAAAAAAATTGGATGAAGTGGATTTTTTACACATGACTCTTTTCTACCTCAACAATCTCCAGCATTTTTTCTGGAACGGAAATCCGACGAAAAGGGCTTGGAAGCTGATTGATAGAAAGATAGGAGAACTCATGGAAGATGACTTAAATATAATATTAATGTCGGATCACGGATGCACGGAAATAGAAAAGGTCTTTTACATAAACACTTGGCTCATTAAAGAAGGATACCTTAAAGTTAAAGAAACCAGTGAGGATTTCTTAAGTAAACTAGGATTGAATAGAGAGAGTGTCTATTCCTTCGCAAAAAAACTGAGTATAGCTAGATTCCTAATAAATATAATTCCGGACGGTTTACAGAAAATTCTCCCTAGAGAGCAAGGAGTGAAAAGGGAAAGAAAAGCAGATAAGATAGATTGGGATCGATCAGAGGCCTTGGCGGGGACTCAAGGCCCTATCTATATACTGAATTCAAAAGTCAAAAATGAGGTTAAAAGAAAACTACAGGAGCTGACTCTTCCAGATAGTAAAGAAAAAATAGCTAAAAAGGTCTACGAGTTTGAAGAGCTTTATGATAAAGAACCCGATAGATATTCGCCCGACCTGATTATAGATCAGAAAAAAGGAATTCACACAGACGCAGCGATAGGTCCTGAAGAAGTGTTTTCAGAAGAGGATAACTGGCGCGCAGAGAACAAGAAAACTGGTCTTTTTCTGGCGTACGGGGATGCGTTCAAAAATGAAAGGTTAAAAACCAACTCCATTTTAGATTTGGCACCAACAATACTTTACCTCTATGGAATGGAAATCCCGAAGGACTTGGACGGCCGGATTTTAGAGGAGATTTTTACATAGAAGCCTAAACCCAGTAAGGTTCTGTAACCTTATTATTAATCTTCCTCGTTCACAATTATTATGATTTATTTTCAAAATAAGAAATTCTCTTATTTTCAAAGAAGCTTTTAGAAAGTTTTAATAGTCAATTAGGAGATGAAAAGGTTTCTTCTATTTTTTATTTCATGGTACAGTACCTACGTAAGTAATTTTTAATTTGTCTTTTTGTATGAATTGATTGGAATCTGAAAGGGGTTAGAGGGAAACCCCCACCCGTTCGGACGGAGGTCGGACCGAGTAAAGGTCCTTCGGAGGTGAAACCTCCTGATAAACA
>CAZSNS010000064.1:0-10671 GCA_964608515.1 Hadarchaeota archaeon (SeqCode) | reverse complement strand
TGACATCAGTTCAGAAGGAATCACTGTCTACCCGAAAATCCCGATTGAACGGAGGATCTCGAAGACAGACTTCCAGAAAAGAAAAACTACAGGAATTGAGAAGCTCGATGAAATGCTCAAGGGTGGATATCCTGAAGGTCACATTATTTTGATTACAGGTAATTCAGGTACAGGCAAAACCACTTTTTGCATGCAATATCTGGCAGATGGTGTGGAAAATGGGGAGAATTGTGTTCATGTAAATTTGGAGGAACCACTGACTCAGGTGAAGAAGACTGCAAAGGCTCACGGATGGGATTTCGACAGTTACGAAAAGGAGGGTTTGCTTCATTTTGTCACTCCTGATTTGATAGATACATATCCGGATAAGTTCCTTTACCAGATTTTGAATATAGTAGACGAGGTTGGTGCGGATAGACTGGTTCTGGATTCGGTTTCGTCTCTTCCTTCGGCTGGTCTGAGCGACGAAAAATTGAGACAAATTCTATTACAATTAAACTCCGCCCTGAAAGCTCGCGGAGTCACGGGGTTAATGACTCATTTAGTGAGCGGGCTATTCAGTCAAGACCCGGAGCAAATGCTGGGTTCGACCCAGGCGAGCAATCTTCGATTAAGCTCGCTTTGTGATGGGATAATAATTCTTAGATATGTTGAGCAGGAGAAAAAGGTCGGTAAGGCAATGCACATCCTAAAAATGAGGGGTTGTGACCACGACAAATTCGTTAGGGAGTTATCTATCACTGATAAGGGAATTACTATCGGTGGAGTTTTTGGAGAGGTGAGACAATGACCGATGGAGATATAAAAGTCTTTATTTTTTACTCGAGCAAGACTGAACCCGAACTGCTTACCTTTTATGCTGATGGTCTTGCCTACCTTAGAGACAAAAATATCGAGTTAGAAGTAATTGATATTTCCGAAAATTCTGAGAAGGCTAGAGAGTTTGATGTAGAGTCAACTCCAACTGTTTTGATAGAGAAGGGTGAAGAAGTACTTCAAAGATATAAGGTAGTGAGTTATTTGACTGGGATTTTGGAGAGGGACGAGCTGAAGAAAATAGTTGAGGGGTCCTAGCTGGGGCTTTTCGATAAAATTAATCTGAGAGAACTCTGTTTGTTTCGATTAGGGTTTTTAGAGGAGGTAAATTATGGTAGATAAGAATGAAATTGAGGAGAAGTTGGAAATTTATAAGGATAGATTAGAGAGAGCTATGGATATTGGTAATATCGCTTGGTGGGAGATGGAGCTTCCGTCCGGAGAAGTTGATTTTAATGATCGTAAGGTGGAAATGTTAGGGTATTCTCCGGAAAAGTTTGAACATTATTCTGATTTCACGGATCTTTTCCATCCTGAGGACCACGATCGAGCGATGAAGGCGATGAGGGACCATCTCGAAGGCGAGGAATCAAGATATGAGGTGGAATACCGGATTGAGAAAAAAGATGGTGAATACAAATGGTTCCGAGATGTTGGCGGGATAACTGAGGAAGAAGATGGGGAATACAAAAAGGTTACTGGTGTTGTCGTAGACATTGATGATCAGAAAAAAGCGGAGGAAAAATTGAGGGAAAGTGAAGAAAGATATAGGAGGTTGTTTGAGACTGCTCAGGATGGGATGCTCATTTTAGATGCTGAGACTGGTGAGATTAAAGATGCTAATCCTTACATTCAAGATATCGTAGGTTACTCGAAAGAGGAGTTGGTGGGGAAGAGGCTTTGGGAACTTGGAACTTTCAGACATATCGTTGAGAATAAGAAAAGGTTTGAAGAGTTGGTGAAAGAGGGATATATTCGTTACGATGATTTGCCTTTAGAAACGAAAAATGGAGAAGAGGCTCCGGTCGAGTTCGTCAGCAATACATATCAAGCGGGTGGAGAAAAAGTAGTTCAATGCAATATAAGGGATATTTCGGAGCGAAAAAAAGCAAAAAAAGAAACTCGTAAGAGACTCAAGGAATTGAACTTGTTGTATACTCTTCCTAACCTTGAAGATTCGAAAGATTCGTTGGAGGGAATATTGGATAATGCAGTGGATTTGTTGCCTGATTCCTTCCAGTATCCTGATAATACTTGTGCTCGAATTGTTTTTGAAAATCAGGAATACAAGACAGATAATTTTCGAGAAACTGAATGGAGTCTTACTAGCAATTTACTTGTTGAGGGTAAAAGGACAGGTTTTGTTGAAGTTTTTTATTTAGAAGAGAAGCCTGACGAAGATTTTGGACCGTTCTTAGAAGAAGAGAGGAAGTTGCTCAAGGAGTTTACAGAAAGATTAAGCTCGATTTCAGAAAAAACCAAGGTCAGAGACAGACTGGAAAGATCTCAAGAAATTGCAAGTGTTGGTAGTTGGGAGATGGATCTAGAAACTAGAGAGTTGACTTGGTCTCATGAGACTTATAGAATATTTGAAGTACCTATCGGAAGCCCGGTGGATTACGAAAAATTTTTAGAATTTGTACATCCTGAGGATCGAGACTTTGTTGATAAAAAATGGAACGAGGCTCTAGAAAGTGGTGAATATGATATAGAGCACCGGATAGTTGTCAACGAAGAAACAAAATGGGTGAGGGAAAAGGCGGACATAAAATTTGACGACGAAGAGAAACCCACAGAAGTAATCGGAATTGTACAGGATATTACCGAAAGGAAGAAGGCGGAGGAAGAATTGGGGGAGAGCGAGGAAAAATATGGGGAATTGTTCGAAAGTGTTGGAGTAGGTATAGTTATACACGATTCAGATGGGGAGATAATATCTGCTAACCGTGCTGCTGAAGATGCCTTAGGTTTGGTAGAAGAGGAGATGAAGGAGAAAGGTTTGGACTACTGGGAGGGATTATTCTATAATGGGAATAGGGAAACGTTGGAATTCAGCGAGTTTCCAGTTTCTAAGGTTTTTGATTCTAAAAAACCTGTAGAGGAGGAAATAGTTGGGATACCTGCTGAGGGGTCGGGGGGACTCAAATGGTATGTGACTAGCGCAGTTCCCCATTTTAACGATATAGGAGGGATTGAGAGAGTCACTACTTCATTTAAAGAAATCACTAAGGGAAAGAGGTCTGAGGAAGCTCTCCAACACTTTGCTAATAGCATTTCAGAAGTTTCAGGACAGGCTCTTTTCGATTCGGTCGTGAAAGAGTTGTCCGACTGGTTTAATGTAGATGGGGCGTTCGTCGGAGAAATCCGAGAGAATGGTGAGACGGTCTCAGAACTCTCAATGTTCCTTAATGGAGAAATGATTGAAGATTACGAATACTCCATTCAAGACGCTCCTTGTCAGAAAGTTGTTGAAGATGGTGCTTCTCTTGTCAGGGAGAACGTTCGGGAACTGTTTCCGGAAGACGAGGAGCTTGAAGAGATGGGGGCAGAGGGATACTTGGGCGTCCCTATAAAAAATGAGCAGGGAGAGTCCATCGGAATAATCTGGGCGATCTCAAAAAATAGGATTGAAGATATTCCTCCTAATTGGGAAGAATTATTGGAAATGATTGCCTCTAGAATGTCCATCGAGATTCAGAGGAAACGAATAGAAAAAGGCTTACAGGAGAGTGTGAGAAGGTTCAGGAAGCTTACGGAGGTTTCTCCTGAGGCAATCTTCCTTATTGAAGTCGAGACTGGTAAGATAATCGAGGCAAATGAAGAAGTGGAAGAGTTGATGAAAGGTTCTCGGAGAGATATTATTGGAGAAGAATTTATGGATTTGGTATCTGAGGAGTCTAGGAAAAGAGTGGATGACGTATTTGAGGAAATAGTTCAAGAGGGAGAGATTGTCCAACGGGGGGATATCGAAGATATCTATTTTTTAGACAGTGAGAAAAACGAAATACCTGTTGAAATAAATGCAACCGTTATGGAATGGGGTGGAAGAGAAGTCATTCAGCTTCTAACCCGGGATGTGTCTAGAAGGAAAAAAGCCGAAGATAAGGCTAAAAATTTCAGATCCTTGCTTAAATCATTGCGGGAGTTTGACTATCTTATCTCCCGGAAATCGAACTTTCACGAGATTTTGGAAGGGGCTACAGATGCTCTTCTAGAAACACGAGGTTACATAGGAGTTTCAATAGCTTTAAGGGACGAGGAAAATGTTTTGAGTCCTGTGTCACAAAGTGGAGGACACTTTAGAAACAATTGGGAGATCGACCTCAAGAAATTAGAGGGAGAACCCTCCTGTATCAAAGGAGTTTTCGAATCAAAATCCGAAAAAATTATTGAAAGCGTCAAAAACTCCCAAGAAGACTGTGAATTTTGCGAATATGAAGAGGATCATAACACATTGCTCGTCCCGATTAAAGGTGAGGATAAAATCCTCGGAGTCTTAATAACATGCTTCGATATTGAAAGAGAAGTAGACAAAGAAGAGATAGACTTATTGAAGAAAACAGGGAAGGACATAGTTTTCGCCAGTCAAAAAATTAAAGCAGATAAAGAACTCAGAGAATCAAAAGAACAGTACGAGGGCCTCTTCAATGGAATAGACGCACCTGTCTATGTCCTTGATTTCAAAGGAAAAATTTTATCACCTAACGAAACTGCTGTCGAGAGAATGGGTTACTCCCGAGAAGAGTTCCTGAAAATGAACGTTCTAGATATCGACCCTTCCCATGATGAAGAAGGAGTGGCTAACCGTATTGAAGAGGTGGAGGAAGAAGGATCTACAACATTTGAGACTGTCCACCGGACCAAGAACGGAGAGGAAATTCCCATGGAAATCCGATTAACCGTCATCGATTACGGAGGAGAGAAAGCGGTTTTGGCCATGTGCAGAGATATTTCGGAGAGGAAGGAATTCAGAATACGAGGGATTCTTTACTCATTACTTACTCACGATCTTGAAACAAAGCTTAAAACGGCCGAAGGTCTCCTCGAGGTTTTGGAAGAGAAGGATGTATCTCCTGAGAATGAGAGGATTATCAACTCGAGCTTACTCTCAATCCGGAACAGTTACAGTCTAACTGAGAAAGTGAAAGTGTTACAAAAGATAAGTGAAGAAGTTCCAACGAAAATCGTGGAGCTGGATGCTAAAGTTCGGGAGGCGATTGATTCTAACTCCAGACTAATAGAGGAAAAAGGTGTTGAAGTAACGTTTGAACCTACCGGAGAAGAAGTTAGAGGAAGCCAGCTTTTGGAAGAACTCTTCTCGGACCTTATCGAGGAGAGCATAAGGTCTGAAGGTTCCGGAAAAATTAGAATCTCTTCCAAGTCCGGAGAAGGGGAACTTAAAATTGTTTTGGAGAACGATGGGAGCGGCGTGCCTGAACTCACTAGAGAAGGATTAGAGAAAAATTTCAGAGACGGACAAGTAAAAAGGCCAGGGCTCATGATCTACCTAGCTCAAGAGATAGCCTCTCTGCACGGAGGAAAAGTAGAACTAGAGGACTCGGACCTTGGCGGAACAAAGTTCAAAATTACGCTCAGTAAACACGAGGGAGATTAAAATGGCTAAGATCATGATTATCGACGACGAAACAGACATTCTCGAACTTGTTTCAATCTCACTTGAAAGAGAAGGTCACGAGGTCCTGACAGCCGATAGGGGGGATAAAGCTCTAGAAATGCTCAAGGGGGAAAGGCCGAATCTAATAATTTTGGACGTAAACATGCCTGGGTTGAACGGTTGGGAAACGCTTGAAGAGATGGAGTCGCGCGGAATCATAGACGAGACTCCAGTGGTTATGTTTACAATTGAGGAGTTGGTCCTTGAAAACATGCTCAGGGATGATATAAACCATCTTGTCGACTACATAGAGAAACCTTTCGACAGGTCTGAACTGTTAGAGAGGGTGGAGGGAATCGACGAGCAGATTAAACAAATCGAGAAAACTAGAGAAAGGATTGAAAATGTTGAAAAAGGATCGGGAGGTATGGGAGAATCATACGAAGAAGCGAAGCGGGAGGAAATGATTCACGAGCGAATCTTGAACAAGCTCAACGAAATTGGGGAAACGATAACCGAAGAGAAAAAACAAGAAAAAGTAGAGAAAGTCCGGGAATATGAAGAAAACCTTCTATCGGATTTAGAAAAGAGAGAACACGAGATTCTTGAAAAAACCGGAATATCCTCGCCTCACTAATAGAGATATATGTCTCTAGAATCCTTTGGGAAAAAGAATATGTTTTTTCTATTTTTTAGCTTTCTTTAAATGGATATCAAATCTGGCTCCACCCAATTCCGATTCTTTGCACTCTACTTTCCCTTCGTACCTTTCCACGATTGTTTTAACCATGTATAAGCCGAGTCCGCTACCCCGCTTTCCTTTGCCGGACCATCCTTTCTCAAATAAATCGTCTTCAATCTCATCGTGTATACCCTCTCCGTCATCCTCCACTGTAACAATACATTCTTTATCTGAGGGGTGAGGTGTGATTTTAATCTTGTCGCAGTTGGAATGTCGGATTGAATTATCTAATAGTTGTGAAAAAACTACCTCTAATAAATAACCTGCCAATACTGTACATTCTGATTTTTCATAAAAAATTTCAACACCTTTTTTTGTCTCTTTACCTTCGTTTAATTCTATAGCATCTTCAATAATAGAATCTAGATTAACTTCTCTAGTTTCTTCTTCCTTAACTCTTTTTATCTTCTTAATCTTATCTACAAGTTCTAATTCACTTTCGGCGGCTTTCCTTGCTTTTTCGAGGTAATTTTTCTGTTCGCTGTTCAGATTGGTTTCGCTCAACAAATCAAGGTATTCACAAATAATCTGATTTTTATTTCTTATATCGAGACGAAGTAAAGAATCGAGGAATTTTTCTCTTTGCTTAGCATGATGTAACTTAACATCGTGGTGTAATATTTTTGCAAGTTCTTCATACTGTGCTTTCGAACTATCCTTTTTCCAGAGGTACCGAGTTGCCCCTAGATTTAGAGCTTTCTTTGCAACTTTTTCATTACCCTTTCCAGTCAGGATGATAAAGGGAGTTTTCTCATCTATTTTTCTAAATTCTCGAAGAAGGTCAATTCCATTCATTCTGGACATCTTATAATCTGCTACTATTGCATCGTATTCCATCTCTTCCAGTATTTCTAACGCCTTTTCTCCCGATCCCGCGGTGTCAACGTTTAGACTTTTGTCTTCTTTATTGAGAAATATCTCAGCTTGTTCTAAAGATTTAGATTCATCGTCCACAAATAATACATCCAAATTTTAACCCCGCTCTTGGCCTTTTAACATTGATTTTGTGTGGAATATATTTTTGTGGGTTAATTATTTCCGACTGAAAATACTTCTAACGAAAAGGTTACAATTAAGATTTCTTTAAATCAGTGAAATTAAAAATCTTGATCTAGAGAATGTGAAGGAATCGCTAATATTTAGTCGCCCACTACCAATCCGACTTCTCGCACGACTTCTTCTTTCTTTTGCTCTAAATGGGTTATAGTATTTTTTTCACCCTTCTTCATATTCTTAATACGAGCCAGTTTTTTCTCATCTGTTGATTCTTCCTCTAATTCGTTTAACTTTTCCAAGAAACGGTTATGAATCATTACTGATCTTGACCATGCTTTGTAAGCTTCCGCCAAATTTTCTCCACCGTCCGAACTTTCTTCTATTTTCTTCTTGGTTTCTTGAATTTTTTTCGTCCTCTCCAAATAATCATTTACTAAATCTCTGAGCTCGTCTCTACTGAAAGGTTTCTCTACATATCCGACCAAGCCCTCTATATCTTCTCTCAACATCTTAACGAAAGTTAGCTCCTCAATCGTAAACATTACTATCGGACTTTCTTCGCTAAAACCACGTTTTTCCATTTCGTCAAGAGTTTCCCAACCATTAAGCCCAGGCATATTTATGTCGAGTAATATTAAATCAGGGGTTTCATTCTCCAACTTCTCCAAAGCTTCTTCTCCATTTGCTGCTTTTAGAACGTCCATTCCTTCTCTCTCGAGTATAACTTCAACTAGTTCTCGAATATCCTTCTCGTCGTCAACTATCATTATTTTATTCATGGTAATCCAATTCAATTATATGATAATTAAGAATTAAAAAATTACTTTACAATGGATAATTTCCAAAAAAACGCGATGAAAGACAAAAAAACCGCCATACTCAATTTTATTTATCTTTTTTTCTTAATTAAATAATAGTACCATGTCTGAAAAAGAAGAGGCTTTCGATAAGGGAAAAGCAAAAGTACCCACCGGTATAAATTCGATAGATTTAGCATCTGACGGAGGATTTCCAGCAGGCTCACTCGTAATTCTTTTTGGAGATGCTGGTTCTGGCAGGGGTCCTTTCGGACATACTGCGGCTTTTATGAACGCAGCCAAGAAAAAAGGTATTTTAGATGAACCTACTGGGGAAAACGTTTATTTGCCGGAAAACATTTTCTACCTTCTTCTTTCCAAGACGGAGAGGGATGTGAATAGGGAGGTAAGTGTAGGGTATTCTGAAGAATTGTCTGAGTCGTTTAAAGAGATGGTTCGATTTAAGGATTTTATGTCTGATTACTATTCGTCTACTTTTGCTTCTCTGGAATCGGGCGAGGGAGATGCCTTAGAAGAGGAAAAAGAAGAGGATGAAGCTATAGAGATAGTTAAATCAATGATAGAATTTTTGGATGATAATGGAAAAAGAAGTTTAATAATTATAGATTCTCTTGATGATTTGATTAGAGCTTTTCCGAGTGGGGAAGAGAGGGACCTTTTGGCTTCACTCAAAAGGATAAGTTCTAGGAATAAAGAAGATTGGAATTCTTTAATTCTTATTTATCTAACGAGAGATTTATTTCCAGAAAAGGTAGAGAAATCCATCTTTTCCTTGGCGGATGGGGTTTTCGAGTTTGAATCGAGGGAGTCAGGAAGAAGTAAATCGAGAAAGATTTCCTGTAATAAGTTTTCAGGAATTACCTCGAAAGATTTGTTAGATTCGACTTTTGAATTTAGTATTACTAATTCAGGATTGGAAGCAAGAAGAACTTCTTCACTGGAGCTTTAGACAGGATAAGATGTCTATTTTTGTGTTTTTTAGATATTTGGATTTAACTTTTGGATAATGGGCAGAAAATTATTGTGATGTGCGCTTTTAGTCCTGTTGGGTATAATTAGTGGTTGGAAAGGGGAAGTGAAACTGATTTTCTTTTAGAATCAATTCTTTTTTTAAAATTACTTAGTTCTATTTACAATAGACACCATTCGCTGCACTTCTTGGATATAAGGTGGGTTTAAGGGTAGAATCCATTAAATAATACAATGGGAACCTTGAATGAGTGAAAAAGAAGAAATAAAATCTGATTTGGAATCTCTTTCAGAGGGGGATGAAAAATTAAAGAAAATGCAGGAAAAGCTGGAGGACCAAGAGGATTCTAAATCTTATTTTTCGAAAATGTTGGAAAGTGATGAGAAAGTCGAAAAAATTCGAAGTAAGTTCGCTTCTTTAGAAGGTGAGTCACCACTTAACCGAAAAGCCGGGATGGGTACTTACGATCCCCTAAAATACGGGCCTTTGATTGATGAAGATTTGGAAGAATACGAAGTGGTTGATAGTTATTGGATAGAAAGACCATATTCCAAGGCAAGTATATCCAGGGTGGAAGAAACCGGAGAACACAAATATCATCTGATTGAACCCGATCTGACGAGGGAGGAAAAAAAGGAGAAGAAAGTCATTTGGAATGAATTGAAAAATAGAATCCCATATACCAAAATTAAAGAGGATAAGCAAGAGTTGTTAGGGGAGATATTTAACCAAATAATTGAAGATCGGAACTTGAAAGACCAAACAAAGATTCATAAGATATTGTATTATTTAGCTAGAGACAATTTGGGTTTCGGTAAAATTGATGGATTGATGCGGGACGAAGCTATTGAAGATATTTCCTGCAATGGTGTAAGTGTTCCCTTATACATTTACCATAAAGATTTCTACAATATTATAACGGATATACAATTTAAAAAAGAAGAACTAACCACTCTAGTTAGTAAATTGGCCGAAAAGGCCGGTTCTCAGGTGTCTTATGCCGAACCTGTGGTGGAAGCTACTCTGCCTGAAGGGTCTAGATTACAGGCGACGATCAGCTCTGAAGTTACCACTAGGGGTAGTTCTTTTACAATTAGGAAGTTTGGTGGAGGAAGTTTTACTCCTGTTGATTTAATTAGATATGGAACGTTTGATCCTGAAATGCTTGCTACGATATGGATGGCTATCGAAAATGGTAAATCCATAATGGTGGTAGGGGGTACGGCGTCAGGGAAGACATCGACCCTAAATGCTTTTGCGTTCTTTATTCCTCCGGATGCTAAGATTGTATCCATTGAAGATACTCGAGAGCTTTCCCTTTATCAAGGAAATTGGCTTCCGAATTTAACAAGAGAGTCCGGCGAAGGAGAAAATCTAGATATGCATGAATTGGTGAAGAAAGCTATGAGGCAAAGACCGGAAGCTATTGTTGTAGGAGAGGTCAGAGGTAGAGAAGCTTTGGCTATGTTCCAGGCTATTAGCACGGGACATATTGGATTCTCAACCATGCATGCTGGTTCGATTCAAGACTCTGTTAACAGACTGGTAGGAGAGCCGATAAATCTTCCAAAGCCTATGTTGGCTGAACTTGATATGATGTGTCTCCAACTTCTTACAAATCTTGAAGATAGAAGGGTTAGAAGAAATTATAAAACCGTTGAGTTTTTGGGTTTGGATTCGGAGACGAAAAATTTGAAGATTACAGAAACCTTTA
>CAZSNS010000063.1:0-10693 GCA_964608515.1 Hadarchaeota archaeon (SeqCode) | reverse complement strand
TATCGATACCGATATGATGAAGCTTAAAGGATATCTAAGACCGGTAATACTCAAACTTCTGAACGACGAGGACAATAAGACAGGCAGTGAACTGGCCGAGGAAATAGAAGAAAGGATAGGTTCTAAGCCATCTTATGGATCAATCTATCCTATTCTTCAAAAGTTGGTTGAAAAAAAGCTACTTGAGGTGGAAGAAGATGGTAAAAAGAAAAAATACAGTCTAACGAAGAAGGGAGAACAATTTGTCATGGAAATGGAAGAAAAGAAGCGGGAACAAACGGAAAATTTTCTCAGCATGCTGAGGACGTTTAAAACTATTTACGAAGATAAGGATATTGAACTTTTAATCGAAAATATAGAAAAGAAAAAAGGAGAAAATCCCCCCCATTTTCCCGAACTTTCACAAATCCATCACTTGCTAATAACCAGTGAGGTCGAAGGAAAAGAAGAAGAGATCCGGGAAGCATTGAAACAAGCTTTTGAAAATGTCGAACGAATCTTGGAGGATGAACCATGATTGGTGAAACTTTTCAAATGTTCTTCAACTTTACACCAAGAAACATCATCATCTGGATATTCTTAATGGGAGGAATGTCAATTCTATACCTCTTC
Organism: Hadarchaeota archaeon (SeqCode); assembly: GCA_964608515.1. GTDB lineage: Archaea > Hadarchaeota > Hadarchaeia > Hadarchaeales > JAGGTB01 > CAYLJV01. Next base: position 10,081 of record CAZSNS010000063.1, on the reverse strand, counting down.
TTCATGCCTAAACTGATGAATTTACAATCCATCTTTGCAATAAGAGGAGCCAAAAAATCTCTAACCAAACTCGAAACCTGGTCAGATAAATCAAAGAAAAAGGCTTTAGAAAAACTAACTAATTATGGAAAACCTCTCAAAGAAATCAAGCCAGAACTCGAAGACTTTTTAGAATACTTTACCATAGAACCCGTTTCAGAAGATCCATCAGGAGTTCTGGAAAGACTTGAACACATTCTAGACGTCAGAAAAACAGAATACGAAAACAAGGTCAGTAGACTAGCTCCTGAAGCAGATAGCGAAGAATTGGCAGATTTAGAAATGACTATTGAAGGAGCAGCCTCAAATTATGCGATTTACAAAATGGTTCGACACTACATTTCCATAATAGAAAAAATGGGAAGTTTACAATTAGCTCAAATGCTTCAAATGCAACTACCGTTACTCGAAAAAATGGGAGAAGCATACCATAAAGCTACAGAGGCTTTCGCAGAAGGAAAAGTGATAGGGGACGGGATAGGCGCGATAGTAGCAAGCAAAATGATTGCTTCCAATAATTCAGAATTGGAAGAAAAGATCAAAGAAACAATCTACGCCAAAACAGAAATCGAAGGAAGGAAAACATTCATAATAAAGGCGAAAGGTCCTGGGGGGAGAGTTGGAAAACCTGGGGAACTAATAAAACAGTTAGCTGGAGACAAAAAACCTGACAGAATCCTTATGATTGACGCGGGTCAGAAGATGGAAGGTGAAGAAAGTGGTAGAGTTGTTGAGGGAGTTGGTGCTGCGATAGGTGGTCCACCTACAGAAAAATACAAGATAGAAGAAGTCTCAAGGAAGAAAAATATTCCACTCGACTCAATTGTGATTAAAGAAGGGCTCGAAGAAGCTATCACCCCAATGAGTAAAGAATTGTTCGAATCGGCGGAAGTGGCTGTTGAGAAGGTAAAGAGAGCTATTCGTAACCGTACTGAAGAGGGTGATACTGTTTTTGTGGCTGGGATAGGAAACACGATAGGAGTGGGTCAAAATTCCGAAGAGATTCCGACGGAGTATCCGGAAGAAGAAAAGAAAGAGGATGAACTCGAATCGTTTTCTATACCTGGTTTAGGTGGTCAGGCTGGTCTTGTCGATGATAAGAACCTGTCTACTGGAATTTTTAAACTATTTCGACATTTTGTGAGAAACTACTCGTCATTTTGATAGGTGTTTAAGATGGGATTATATGAGTCGATTTTCAAACGGAAATCAATAAGGGATTATTCCGAGAGAAAATTATCCTCGGAAAAGTTAAAAGAAATACGAGAATTCAAGGAGAATCTAAATTGGCTTCATGAGAATATTGAAAACGAAGTTACTATCGTCGATAAAAAAGAGATAGATGATGCAGTTTCTGGTTTCGTGGGTAGTTTAGGGAAAGTAGAAGCCCCCCATTATATCGTAGTTTCTTCTGAGCCGGAGGATAATTACTTGGAAAATATTGGGTACACTCTCGAATTTTTAGTTCTAAAACTGACCAGCATGGGTATAGGTACTTGTTGGCTTGGAAGTCATTTTGATGAAGATCTCATAAGAAAAACCCTAGAAATAGGGAAAGATTGGGAAATCCCAGCGATAATCGCCATGGGTTATCCGGATAAAGAAGATGCTTTTAGAGATGATCCCGAACAAGTTAACAGAAAAGATCTCTCTGAAATCGTAATTGATAAAACAATAAAAATTACGAACGATTGGAAATCAGTTTTTAATGCTGCTAGATTAGCTCCTTCTGCAATGAATGGACAACCTTGGAGATTTGAAATTTTCGAAGGAGGAGTTCATCTTTTCATTGAGAAGAATGGAGGGTTAGTGAAAAAACTCGCGAAACGGTTCGGAAACTTAGAAGAAATGAATCATATCGATGCTGGCATCGCTCTTAGCCATATTAAGATAGGTGCTGAACATGAAAACAAACAACTTGAGTTCAAAAAAGAGCCTGTTAAAAGAGACGATTTAGAATACATAATTTCAATCTTAGAAAAATAAAGTAAGTATCTTAGAAGTAAAACTTCATGTGAGTATCAATGAGTATTTGTGACCTCTGACTGTTTTTCAAAAACCACCGTACAAAAATATTGAAATTAGGAGTATAGCTCCGAAGATGATTCCGAAAAGTGTGAATTTATAGCTTTTTGTTTCAACTTCTTTTGAAAGTGTGAATAATCTCCCGCCGAAAATGATGGAAAATATTGAGTATGTTGAGATTGCGATAGTTTCGTTTACAGCCGAACCGTAAACTAGATTTGGAACTTGGTTGTTCAGAGTGAATATGAAGACTAGTTGTGTTATTAGCGCTAGTAATAATAATCCCCAAGGTCTTTGTTTCGAATTTTGTAATGAGCCAATTCCAAGTAATATCATCCCTAATGCTAATGCGATGTAAAGTACTCCTCCCATCTTGTCATGAACCAGAGTTCCGGAGGGGAAGAACCCTTGTATACTTATACTGATCACTCCGATAATTAGAAGTCCTATACCCAATTCCGCTATCTTATTTTCTTCTTCGAAAAGATAGGGCAAGCCTAGGGCAAATGGAATTTCCATAAAACCTCCTAATATCAAGCCTATATTGAAAATATGGGGGGATTGAGAAATGCTAATATTTCCTAAATGGCTCAGTGCCCAATCATACCAGTTCCACCAAGAAGTGTTAAAATTTATAGCAACAGCTATAAAGGCAAAAGCGATAATCGGACCTAAAATACCAAATATTCCGGCGACTTTTGGTGATAGTTTTTCTTTTAACATGATTATCTCTAATTACCTCCGGAATTCCGTCTTATTGGAAATTTTTAAAGTTTGTTGATATTGGGGTTTTCACTTTTTTGTTTGTTAGTGAAGGTTTGTTGGGAGAAATTAGTAAAATTCGAATATCTCCCTCAAGCTGCCTTTTATATATCCGTGAAGGTTGTTAATGTGGAGGCTTGGGGGTGTTTACTTTGAGTTTGGAAAATTTGAAAATATTATTCGAGTCAGAACTTTCTTTTATGGGTTCTGATTCTCTTAGAGGTGGAAATTGTGAGAGATAGTTCTAATATTGAAGGGTTTGAACAAGTTGGAAATTTTGCTGGTGATGTGAGGCGGATGGGTGGGGGTATGGAGAGTTCTGATGATGGTTTTCAAAGTGATATTCTTTCTAAAATCTTGAGAGTAGGAATGTTTTTTGTTGGGACGTATTTGCTCTTTCAGGGATCGAACTTGTTTTTACAAACCTCGAACTGGGGTTTCATCTTTCAAAATCCCTCGTTTGTTTTTTCGAGTTTTTTCGGTTTATTCCTGTCACTGGCGGCAATAATCCCGAAAAAATTTGTAAAAAATGAATCAGAACCCGATTATTCTTCAGATGAGGATAATTTCTTTATTTCTATAGAAGAGGAAAGCACGCAACAAGTAAAGAGGAAGCAGGGGATTAGTTGGGAAATTAGTTCTCCTAAAAATCTTCCCAACCCGTTGATTAATGAAAATTCTAATACATTTGATTTTTTGATCGAATTAGAAATAGTAAACAACACTAAGGAATCCTTGAACCTTGAAGCAGAAATAGAATCTTTAAATCAAGGAATAGCACTTCTACCCTCCGACGAAAAAGAAGAATGGAAATGGTTACCAATACCACATCACGAAACAAGCTTAGTCGCGTTAAAAGACGAAAAAGAGACCAACATCTTAGGGAAAGGACAGAGCACGAAAATCCAATTCCATGCAGTTTACAGGCCAAAGTTTTCGGTTCCATTTTTCCCGGGATACTTAACCTTGCATTATCGGTTGAGGGGAGAGTTTGAAGCTGGAGAGGAATTTCGATCAGGGCTTCAACGAATTGAGTTACCATTTGTTGATGGAGGTGGAAATTAAAAATGAGTTCGGCATCTGACGGTTTTTCTAAAGATATACGTAAGTTACATTTGGGTGTGAGGAGAAAATTTCTCTTGTCTTTTTGTGATGATTTAAGAGAGTTATATGAGGAAAATTATCTTGATGAGGAACAGGTCGAAATACTGAAAAATCAGGTAGTAGAAATCTGTGTTCCGGAAGAAAAGAGTTTTAGAAAAAGTCATTAAGATTAAGTTCTCCGAGTGGGATAATTTCAAATTTTTCGTATTACTTTCTCCTTTCAATAAAAATTAGTCCTAATTTAGAATATCAGGACTACTTCTTTGATAAATTAAGAAAAAAGAAAAGGAGTTGTTTCTAGATGTTGAGGTATTGATCACAGATAGTCATCTTTTCCGCTTCTCTGGTTCCCTCATAAATCTCTGTGATTTTCGCATCTCTGTAAAATCTCTGCACTTTGTAATCGTCTATGAAACCATAACCTCCGTGCATTTGAAGAGCTTCATTTGTCACATAGACAGCAGTTTCACCCGCATATTTTTTAGCCATCGCCGTAATTCCAGGGTCTGGTTCACCTCTATCCCAATTCCATGCAGCTTTCCGAACTAGGTTTCTCGCCGCTTCTATTTTTGTAGCCATGTCGGCCAGTTCCCATTTTATACCTTGGAACTGGTTAACATTTTTTCCGAACGCTTCTCGCTCATCCGTGTAGTCTAGAGCTTCTTCTAAAGCTCCTTGGGCGACTCCGACTCCTTGTGCTGCTATTCCTACTCTAGTGAAGTTGAAAAACTTCATAAATTGGTAAAAACCGTTGCCTCTTTCACCTATCAGATTTTCCTCAGGAACTCTTACATCATCAAAAACTATCTCTGCTGTAGGAGAGGCTCTAATTCCTAGCTTTCCGTCAAGTTTATCAGCCTTAACTCCATCCCTATCAGTTTCAACCATTATAACAGAATGGCGTTTGTGTCTTTTATCCGCGTCAGGATCGGTGACGCAAAGAGTGGCGAGGTAATCGGCGGTAGTTCCATTTGTTATGAATTGCTTGTTTCCGTTAATCACCCATTCATCTCCGTCTTTCTCCGCTTTTGTGCTTACAGAAGCTACATCTGTTCCGGCATCGGGTTCGGTTATTGCTCCTCCGAAAATAGCTTCTCCTTTGGTTAGGGGAGTGAGGTATTTTTCTTTCTGTTCTTCGTTTCCGAAGAACATCACCATTTCCGAGCCGAAAGTTGCTAAAAGAATGTTTCCTAATCCTGGGTCAACTCTCCAGAATTCTTCGTTTAGTATCGCTTGTCCCGTCGCTCCTAAGCCTCCTCCTCCGTATTCTTCTGGGAGCCAGGCTCCTACGAATCCAAGTTTACAACCTTTTTTCCAGAGTTCTTCTGGGAATTTTTCTTTTCTATCGCACTCTTTAGCTAATTCGTCTTCAAATTCTCCTTCTGCGAATTCTCGTGCGGCTTTTTTCAGATCTTTTTGTGAGTCTGTTAATTCAAAATCCATGTTTGCACCTCCATTTTTCAGATTGTTTTTAGATTGTGATTTTTCAAACTTTACTAAGTCTAGATAAGGTTTATATCTTTATCACTTGGACTTGTTTGGCTTGGAATTAAAATTATTTTTATCCTTGGAATCGTTAACAAGATGTGATTATATGGATTTGTCTTGGGAAAAGGAAAAAAATTTGGAAACGCCTTTCACTGTTTCCTCATCCAGGTTTTTCGCTTCTGTGAAACAGGATGGAAATTTTGATGAGGATTGTGGATTTTGGTTCCCTCCTGTAAAAGTTCTTGATAAGCTTAGATTTTTGAAAGATGGTAATCCTCTGGAAACGGATGAGGTTATTATTGAACCGGGCTTTGTTCAAATGAAAGGTAGTATAGATGGTAAAAACTGGAGACAGACCTGGTTTTGCCCTATTGACGAAACCGCTTGCGTCGTTAAATTTGAATCAGAAATGGACTCTATAGAGGCGGACCTTGAAGCCAGCTATCTAAAAGCTAGTTCTCCTACACGAGAAAAAATTGGAGTTTCTTCTTGGACAATAGACGATAAAATGATCGAAATAAAAAGTAAAGAGAATAGATACCACACTTCCGTCATATGTAATAAACCTCTCAATTTTGATGAAGAAAGTAAAGAAATAAAATTAGAATCAGGCGAAGCAATAATCGTCGTAGCAGGGTCCCCGGATTCAAAAGAACAAGTTAGAGAAGCCGCAAAAGAAACTCTAAAAAACCAAGAAAAAATTCTCGAAAAAAAGAAAGAGTACATGTCCGACCTCGTCTACGAAAATACCCATCTAGATTCACCCGACGAAGAATTAAACAAAGCTTTCGCTTGGGCTAAAATTGCTGTCGATATGCTTTACCATGAGGGGAGCCTTGGCGAGGGTTATTTTGCAGGTTTGCCGGAATTTCCAAGGTTTTTCGGTCGGGATACGATTTGGTCTATTCTTGGTGTGAATTCTTTCGGGTGTTTTGAGAAGGTTCGAAATTCTTTGGAGACTTTAGGTGATGTTCAGTCCGAGGAGGTAGGTCGGTGTAAGCTTCCGGGGGAGATTCCTCATGAGTTTTCTTCTGATGGTTCTGAGGTTCATTACAATAGTTCGGACGCTTCTACTCTTTGGGTTAAAGGAGTTCATGATTATTTGATGTGGTCTGGGGATTACGAGTTTTTGGAAGAGAATTATGAAAAGATTAGAAAAGCGACTGAGTGGGGGTTTGAGAAAGATGAAAATGATGATTTGCTTGTCGAAAATTGGATGGAGTTATTCTCGGAATCTCCTCTTTTCTTGATAGATACGAGTTGGATGGATACGAAAATACGATGGAAAGCAGCCGTAGATGTTCAAGGGATTTGGCATGAGGCTCTAATCTGTGCGAAACAAATGGCTGAGAGAGTAGGTGATGAGGTCTCTGCCGAAAAGTTTGGAGAAACTGCTACTAAATTGGAAGAAAAGATCAATGATTTGTATTGGAACGAGGATGACGAGTACTTTTATGACACTAAAGGATTGCTCCGAATGAGCGGTTCAACAACCTCTAACCCGATCATTTTGGCACTTTTTGACGTAGCGGATGATGATAAAAAAGGTAAAATCTTTGATAAAATCGGGTCGGAAGAGTTCACTACAGAATGGGGGGTTAGAAGCGTAAGTGAAGACGACTTATTCTACATTCCAGGAGGGTTAGGAATTTTATCCTATCACAATGGAAAAGTCTGGCCTTTAATTACGGGTTGGTGTTGTGCTGCTGAGTATCGGAATCATAGGGTGGATATTGCGAAAGAGCATTTGGATTCTTTTAAGCGTTTGACTGGTCTTGCTTCTCCTGGTGTTTTGCCTGAGACTGTGAGGGGGGATGAGATGGAGCCGGCTGATTGTTATCATCAGGTTTGGTCGTCTGCGATGTTTGTTTATGATGTGGTTTGTGGTCTTTTTGGTGTTGAGCCGAATGCTTTTGATGGTAGTGTGAGTGTGGAGCCTCATATTCCGGAGGGGTGGGATTCTGTTAATTTGGAAGATTTGGCGATAGGGGATAATTCGATTAGTTTGTCGTTTTTTAGGTTGGAGGAAGGTTGGAAGGTTGAGTTGGAAGTTGTTGGATCTTTGAATGTTGATTTGAGTATGCCTGTTGAGGCTGAAGTGGTGGAGAGGGATGGGGAGGAAATTTCGTTTGAGGAAGCTGGTTCTGGTGAGTGTGAGCATACTGGTGTTTCTATAGGGGTAGAGGGTAGTACTGAGTTGGTTTTTCGAGGATAGTTTTTCTTTTTTGTCTTTTTTCTCTAACCAACCAAGGGTTTGCATAACCTTTATATACCTTTAGAAACCATTTAATGACATGAAACGGGATATAAAGGAGGTGGCATTATGAGTAAAATAACAATCGAATATGATGAAAATGAGGGTACTTTCAAAGCAGACGGAGACTTGAAGGTAGAACTTCCATTCCTACCAGTCCTCAAGTCCTCGACGAAAGAAGCTGCAGAAATAACAGAAGATTTAGTAGATCTAGGAACCTCTTCATTCAAGAATATGGTAGAACCTGTTGAAAATATCTTGAATAAATAATAGATTTACAAGAAGGGTGAAAAAGTTTCCCTTCTTTAATTTTTCATTTTTTATTTCGTTCAAAATAGGAAAATTATGATAAATTATGAATTTCCAAATAGAGGTGATTAAATGGAACCTGTAGATGAAATGGTTGAAGAAATAAGAGGCGAAGTAGAAGATATAAAATCTAAACTCACCACCGACCTAGGAGCCGCCGCAGCCATGGCTAGCGATCAGACAGTTTTCAAAACCCACGTTCAGAAAAATAGAAGAATTTCTATACCCAAGGCTGAGGCCGAAGCTATGGACTTAGAAGAAGGAGATTTAGTTCAAATAATAGTTCAAAAAATAGACTAATGAGATTGAATCAAACTCTTTTAATATTTCCAAATTTTCGTAATAGGATGCGATAAAAGAGTGGTTTCAGAATTACTCTCTATTTTTTAAAGTTTGAAAAACGGTATTAGTTTACTTTCTAGATTTCTTGTTACTTCCCTCAATTATCGGACCCACCCACTATTCGGAGGGATCTAGGATTAAAGCGGGGTCTTTAATTCAAGATGAGCAGGTTCCAAGTTTTCTCCTTAAACCTGAGGATATTGGAAGATTAAAGCGGGGTCTTTAATTGAGGGAGGGCAAATGGCACCCGATTTCCGAAAGATTGTCCAGGTGGGCAAGAATTCAATTGTTAGAAATGTTGCTCGAAAAAATGGACAGAAAAGAAATCGCGACAGCATGCGGTGTGACCGTGCAAGCCGTTTCAAACTGGATTCACAAACAGAACGAGCATCCAAGCAATGAATCCTCCAAAACCTTGCTCAAACTCACCCTAGCAAAAGATTCCAAAAATGCGGAGAAAATCGTTCATAAAGATATAGAACGGTATCTCAAAGAACTAAAAGAAATCGGCATTGAGATATCACTAAAACCCCAGAAATCAAATCGCTCAGAAAAAATTAAAGCGGGGTCTTTAATTGAGAAGGAGCGGGATTAAAGCGGGGTCTTTAATCGCGCAAAAAACGGGAAAAATAAATTCGAGCAGAGGTGATAAATATTCAAACCTAAACAGATAAGAAAAACGTTTTAATTTCAATTTGAGAGAATAAGATTATTATTTCCGAAATTGGCCTTTTGTAAACAAGATGAAGGGGAGAGAAGTTTTTTCGATTCCTATAGGGTTTACGTTTTTCATCTTTCTAGTCATACTCTTGATTCTTTTACCTCTTGTTTTGAGTGAAGCGTTCCAATTACTAGGATTCAGCTTTAGAACCACCATCATCTTATTCCTCCTAACTTTACTCGGAAGCCTCATTAACATTCCATTGCACACGATTAGGACTAAGGAAAAAGTGAAAGTCAGAAAAATTAATTCTATTTTCGATTTGGTTTATTCAAAACCGGAGGAGGAGTACAGAATTAGAAAAACTACAGTGGCTATAAATTTTGGAGGTGCGGTCATTCCTCTTTTCATCTGCGTATTTCTTCTAATCAACCATCCGTCACTTTGGCTCCAATATTTACTTGGAATAGGAACAGTCACATTTCTCAGTTACATTATTGCAAGACCGGTTCCAGGAGTAGGAATCACTCTCCCTGTATTCGTACCTCCGATAATAGCAGCTTCAGTTGCAATCCTTCTACCAGGGGAGCCTTCTACCGCGATAGCTTATATTTCAGGAGTGGTTGGAGTTTTGCTTGGCGGAGACGTTTTTAATTTGTCTCGACTCTCAAATTACGAATCCCGGTTTTTGAGTATAGGAGGAGCGGGTACTTTCGATGGGATCTTTTTAACAGGAATAATTGCAGTATTACTCGCCTCGATTTAGAAAAGCAGTTTCGAAAATTTAAACAACCATTCTAAGGAAATAGGAAAACAAATGATTTTTAGGAGGTGGTAAATTGGCCATAATAGATCCAGACCAGTATGTTGGTCGTTTAGAGGATATGGAACCCAATATTTACATTGATGGTGAAAAAGTAGACAGGTCTGATGAAAGGCTCGAACCCGGAATAAATGTCATAAAAGAAACATACAAAGCCCCGCAAGACCCAGAATTAGAAGATATTTGTAAAACACAATCTCATCTAACCGGAGAGGAGATCAACCGGTTTTGTCATATCCACCAGTCAGAAGAGGATTTGCTCAAAAAACAAGAG
>CAZSNS010000062.1:0-10722 GCA_964608515.1 Hadarchaeota archaeon (SeqCode) | reverse complement strand
TACAAAGACTATGAAAAGTACGAATCGGCGCATCATGCATCTGAGTAGGACTATACCCATCACACAAATCAATAACCTTCTTTTTCATTTCCTCAGCCGCGTTTTCCGTAAATGTTACCAAAAGCAAGTCTTCCGGGTCAACATCTTTTTCGTTCAAAATGGTTGCATATCTTCTCGTCACAGTAAACGTTTTTCCAGTACCTGCTCCAGCATCTACCAGATAAATACCTTCAGTACTCTGAATCAGTTTTCGTTGTTGTGTATTAGGTTCCAAATTATTCACCTAAAATCAAATCTTGATTTTCTAATTTGTCAATATCTATATCCCCAACCGGAAAACTTTCTCTTTTATACTCGTTAAGCAGACCGAGTTGTTCTTCTAAAAAGTCCTCAAACCTGTCCAAATCCTCCTTAAAATAATTCATCTTACGAAAATTCACCAATTTTCGCAAAGTCTTTTCACAACCCTTCTTCACGTACTTATAATCACCGACAATCTTCTTTGCATAAGCGATAAACTCTTGCGCAAATTCCGAACCTAAAATTTCTTCTTTATCGTAAGCTTGGGGAATTTCGTGTTCTTCGAAAAATTCACGATATTTTTTATAACCCATTTTCTCTAGTGTTTTTCTTCTATCGTTGCTCTCTGCGACGTCTCCTATAGTATGGTCAAAAGTTTCTTCTTCTAACAATTGGTTTTCGAAAGTTTTGGGATAGTAAGTTATTGTGACGATATTGTCTTCTATTTCGGTTTCTCCAGATATTTTATTCTCTATATTTTCTAAGAAATGGAAAAATGTGAATTTTAGTTTTGAGTCTGGCCGTGTTTTTCGATGGTTGGTCAAATAGAGTATAGCTTGGAAGTTTGGATCGTCTTCGAACAGGTCCACGTTTGAGCTAGTTACCAATCTTCTTCTACTAGTCTTTCTACCGCTTTTATAATCAAGTAGATGGTTTTCTGATTGTATCAGGTCAACTTTTCCTTTACACCCAAGCTCGGGATTTTCGAACCAAGCTTCTGTGATAGGGGAGTCTAAATCTTTTTCGAATTTTTCTGAAAAAATATTCTTACTTTCCCTTTTTCCATATTCTTCCAACTGTACTGTTTCGAAACCTTCATGATCAAGGTATTCTACAATGTTTTCCAAACCTATTCGAAATTCTGTCCTTAACTGATTCAAAAGAAAATCTTCCGCAATAGGAGTAATTTCACTTATCATTATCTCTACGAACCGATTAAGACCTTCACTTTTCACAAATTCCGGATGATTGACATAAAACTCAGCAAAATCGTGAAAAAGAATCCCTTTCTTTAGATATATTTTCTCCTCCGCATCTACCAATTTAGAGAAAAAATATTGCTTAGGAGACTGAACGAACCTGTTCAAATCAGACTGACTAATAACTTTTTCAGTCTTAACTTCAAACTCTCGAGTTTCCCTCTCAAAACCATCCTTCTCTTTTTCCTCCCTACCCCAATACTCCTCATGAGGAAAATCCGAAAAAGAATCAAACTCTTCGTCAAACAGTTCATCAAAATAAAGACAAGGAGAAATAGGATCTCCCATCGAATCATTCCGAACCAAAAAATATTGCCTCTCCCCATTTTGCAAAAGTAGCTGAAAATTCTTCAAATTCCGCGAATGATACTCCTCCTCATCAATCCAAGCCTTCTCAGGAGCCTTATGCATCCAAGAAGAATCCATACCAATATAGAAAATAACAGGTCTGTCGATATAGGGCGCTGTTTTTGGGGAAGCGAATAATACACCCTTATTCGTGGTTTCCATTTCTATCTCAAATGAGCTGAGATAATACTCCAGACGGTTTATATTGGATTGGGTTATTTCTTCTTCAAGTATTCCTAATCTTTCAAATTCTTTCCGAATTTCCTCCTGTTTTTCAGTAAAATTCTCGAATACGGCCAGCGCTTCGGCGAAGTCGGATTTTTTTAATTCTTGAATTTTTTTCTTGAATTCGGCTAGTTCGGTCAGGTTTAGATCTTTCAAGAATTCGTCGTTATGTTCGACAGAAATTTCTATGTTAAATTTTGTCAGGATTGGTTGGACGTCTCTTAGGCGAAGCCTTTCTTCGGTTGTGATGGTTTTTAGGAAGAAGAGGAATGTTCTTAAGTTCTCACTTTCTGTGAATGTGGTTCTTGACATGTATGGGATATTGTCTGATTCTAGTGCGGATTTTAGAAGCGGTTCATATTCACTTTCAGATGGTGTTACTATCGCTACGTTTTGAGCATTTTCTCGAGTAATGTTTTTCCGCACCGCTTGGAGGAGACTGGTGGTTGTTCCGAAGATTCTAAATTCCGGGAGTTCTTTTTCTTCATCTTCGAAAACATTTATTTCGTCATATTTTTCTGGTAGAACTTTCTTATCTAAGTCATTGAATTGATAAAGACCGATAACTCCGACTGATAAATTTTCACCAATTTCGAAGTTTTGCATTTCGCTATAAACGTTAGGTGTTTCTTCAATGACTTCTATTATCTTTCGCGCAGCATTTGTATCAAACTGTTCAAACTTGAGAATATTTCGTAAATCGCCAGTTTCTTTCCAACAGCTTATGATATTTTCAAGTAGATAAAACGCTTGTTTCCAAGAAAGGTCAGTCTCACGAATAACTTGCAAGAACAGTTCGTGCTCACTCGCCAAATCCTCATTTTGATATTTACTATATACAAGCCTTCTAGGAGTGATAGCAAATTTGCCGATAATAGAATTCTCCAATCTACTATTCAAAGCGTCTGCTACAGGGCCTTGGACTGTTAGAATTAGGTCGTATTTTTTGGTTTTTTCGTAAAGTTTGTCTAGGTTTTTGGCTTTTTTGATTTTCATTGAGTTTCCTTATCTTTCTAAATTAGGATGGTTAATGAAACCATCGCGCTTGCTAGAGTTTCATTGTTTTTCAAGATTTAATTTTTTGATAATTGGAGGGGGGTCTTTTTAATCTCTTTTTGGTAACGATAAGAGGCGGGATTAGTAAATGAGTCAAGAAGTTCGGGATAAGTTTTTTGACTTTTTTGAGTTGCCTGAGGATTTGACTTTGGAAAAAATATCTAAGAGAGCGACTGATTTCAGAGAGTCTGAGGATGGAAAAATAAAGTTCGACATGGTTAGACATTTATCTCTTCTGGGGAGGTCTACGAGAACTGATTCTCCTGCTAGATGGCATGTATGGAGCACTTATATTTTCGATCCTGTTTCAGGGGATTGGGAAAATAAAGTTGACGAAGTAGAGTTCCATTATGATCCGGTTCTGCTAGTGGAGGAAGAATTTGTGTATCTTAAGAAAACGGGGATTCTTCAGAAAGTTGCTAGAAAGGACAAAGGGGTTGAGGAAAAAGTTGACGAGTTGTTAGAAATTGTAAGGGAATACTATGATAATCTTCCAGAAGCTTACGAAATAAGCGACGATGACTGGAACGAGATGATTGAAGATTTGGTTAAAGGATTAAAACCAAAACTAGAAAACGAAATAAAATCATTCTCAAATGATTAAATTTAGCAACTCTTAACCTGATTCATTCAAATTGACGAGAGCTGATTTATAATCAGCTGGAGGATTAGGTATATCCACTGAAAACTTTTCTTTCGAAATATTATCAACCACTCGTTTCGGACCGGAAAAATTATAATTGTGAAAAAATGTGCCGGTGTCTCCCTTCATCAATTTTTTAGAATTTTCCCAATCACTTTTCACTGTTTGATACTCGTGCCCTCCATCAATAAATATCAGGTCCATTTTAGGAAGTCTTTCAATATTCTGCGGGAGTGAATTTGTAGAATCCCCTTTGTAGAGTTCGAATTTACAGTTTGTTTTTGATAATTTTTTCTCGACTTCTTTCTTTTGAGAATATTTACTGAATCGGTCGAATCCATAATACTCTATTTTTTCACTTGGATAGTTTTCTTTCGCTGTTTCGATCATATTTTTTGCATTATCTCCGTTCGCTACTCCGATCTCTAGGATTTTTCTACACTTGTTTTCTAGAATATATTCGTTTAGAAAGGAGTGTTTTCCATATCCTTTTTTGGTCATTTTCCCATATTGTTTCTAATTTTTCCGAGTTTTTAGTTATATTTTTCATTTTGTAATTATGTATTTATCTTGTTTAGTCAAGAAGACACTTTCCAAATCTTTGATTTGGTTGGTGATGAATTGACCCTATATTTAAATTGTTGAACGAGATATTGAAAATAACTGGTTCACGGTATGTCTGAAAAAAGACCTCGTTCGAGTCCTTTAAGCCAAGTTGGGGGGCGTTAGAACCTCGGGGATTGAATCCCTCGTGGGCTGTGAACAGGGGTACCAGTGGCAGTGCCCTGAACTCCCTAGCTGTGACCTGACCTCTGGATACCCGCCTATGGCGGGAGACAAGTCGGTGAGCGGAGGAGAACCCTTGAAAATGGCTACGGGAAGTCGGTGGCTTTCCACGCCACTTCCATCGGTACCACCTGAATCTTGGACTGGAAGGGTGTGAATGGGTGGAAGCTCCGTCCTTCAGATCGGAGAGGATGTCACCCATGGAGTTGATTATTTGGAGTATCCTTTAGATTTGGATGATTCGGAAATTAGTTTTTACAAAAGTTTTGGTGAGGGTAATCCTACGAGATTATTTGTAGGAGGGCTTCACGGTGAAGAATATAAAGTTACGGATCGTGCTTTGGAAAATTTTTCTGAAAGATTTTCCTTTGATGAAAAGGAAGGAAAAGTTGTATTATGTAGTTTAGGAGGAATAGAGCAAGAATATGTTAGCACGTTGAAAAGAGATTATTTCGAATCGGAAGCAGGTCGAAAACTTTTACGGTTAATTTATCATTATTCTCCTTCAATTTATTTGGAATTACATTCTTATTCTAATTATTCTAATCTCACTGATTCCAAGAGAATAGAAAAAGAAGGTGTTCCACCTTTAGTAGATTTGGAATCAGGCATACTAGCCGGTTCTATCTCCCCTTTCCTCAGGACTAAATTTAAGAGGAGAGATTTTTGCTTTCTCCTTGACTTACCGAAGGATATACAAAATTACGACGAACTCTCAGACATACTAAGTTTGATAGCTACAGGAGCCGATAGAGAAGACATAGTAACTAAGCTAAATAAAAAATATCCTGAAAAAACCGAAGAGATGATAAAAAATTATATTGCCTTCTATCATGGAGAACTTTCAAAAAAGAACGAATTCGATGAAATATGAAATACTAACTTTTACAAAAAGGTTCTACTTTTTCTTGCCAACATTTTTTGAAATTCGGATGACATTCTTTCTGAGGTTTAAAAGAACTTTCTATTTCAGGAGATTTCCACTCTCTAATCGGGTCTTTTTCTTCACGAATATTTTTTGCAAGCATATAAGTTCCGTAAGCCGAACCGTTCAAGTGGATAGGTCTGGAGATTTCTTTTCCTGAAAAGTTTGCAATATTCTGTAAGAAGTCATCACTTTTAGATGCCCCTCCGTCTGCAATCGTTCTTTCGGCAGATATCCCCGAAGCGTCCTCTAGTGATTTTATAACTTCCGAGCACCTTTTTGCTATTCCCAGAATTAAACTTTTTATGAAATCTTCTCTTGTCGTGTCTTTAGTAACTTCGAAAATGGTCCCTTTCAATCCAGGTTTCATATAGGGTGAGCTTAGGCCTGATAATGCTGGTAAGAAAGTAAGGTTACATTCGTCTTCTGATTCTTTGAAGGCTTTTGAGATATCTGAATAGTCATCCATCAGTCCGATATCGATTAGCCAGTCTATTGCTGAACCTACTGCGTTGACGGATCCTTCTAGAAGGTAATGGACTTTGTTCGAAGTGCTTATTGCGATCATTGGGTATATTCCTTCTTCTCCTGGTGCGAGTCTTTCTCCTAAGTTTAGGTCTATGAAGCCTCCTGTCCCATTTGTAATATTTATTGTACCTCGGGTAATTCCGCTCATATAGAGTGAAGCCTGTTGATCTGCAATAGTTGTTAGTAATGGCGTTTCATATTTTTCGACCGTTCCTATCGGCTGATCGTTAGGTATTAGTTTTGGGAGTATATTTTTTGGAATATCTAATATGTCTGAAATATTGTCGCTCCATTTGAGATAAGCAGGGTCAAATAATCCGGTCGCGCTTGCGTTCGTATAATCGGTCACGTGCTCCCCTGTAAGATTCCAAGCCACCCACGTATCAATTGTGCCGAATAAAGCGTTTCCGGAATTCATAGCTTTTCTAACTTCTTCTACATTATTCAATAACCATCGAAGATGCATCGAAGAGTGAGTGGTTGCAAAATCAAAGTGGGCTAGTGTTGCAAGGTAATTTATTCTCCTAGATTCTTTAAGAAAAGACAAATTTTCCGATAAAGGTTTTATTACCTTACCAATGCCCCTGGCGAGCCTGATTTTTGATTCGGAGGAATATTCTTCTGCAAGTTCTTCGGTCCTAGTGTCTTGCCAAGTAATCATATTATGTAATGGTTCACCCGTTTCCTTATCCCAAACCGTAGTTGTGCTTCTCTGGTTGGTCAGAGCGATACCGTCAGGACTTCCTAATTTTCCCTCCATCTCGTCAATTAATCCATAAACAGTATCGATAATATCATTAGGATTTTGTTCAGCCCATCCAGGATGTGGATACTCGGGCTTTGTTCTTTCTTCTTTTCTTTCTAAGACTTCCCCTTCTTCTGAGAATGCGAGCGCTTTGATATTAGTGGTTCCGACATCTAAAACGAGGATATAACTCAATATTCAAACCTTCCTTCTATTCCAAAGCGTTCAAAACTATTTCCGAAAGATTTTGAACTTCTTCTTCACCAGATGCGTTTTTAAGAGATAGTTTACAAGAAGGACAGCTTGTGATTATTAATTCTCCATAATCTTTCAAATGTTGAACTCTATCTTTAGCTATATCTTCTGAAACTTCCTCGTCTACAAATTTTAGAGCTCCACCTCTTCCACAACAGTTTGTGTCTTCTTCGGAAAGGTACGGGTCTGTAAGATTAAGATTCTCTATTCTTTCAAGAAGTTCTCTGGGTTCATCGGTTACTTCTAACTTCCTAGCTAAAGTACAAGGATCATGATAAGTAACATCCAAAGGTTCGTCCAACTCTAGTTCGACATCTTCATCAATATTTTCATCAAGATATTCTGAAATATGCAAAATTTCAGGCTCTATCTCATAACCCTCATCACTATAAACCTCTCTCAAAGTGTAAGTACAAGTAGGACAACTACAAACTATTTTTTCGACTCCACTCTCGTTCAGCTTTTTCTTATTCTTTTCCGCTATCTCCGAAAAGGTATCTTTGAATCCGAGAGATTTTGCAGGAGCTCCACAACAAATTTCCTCGTCCAAGGTCTGAACTATTTCCCCAGTGTTTTCTAGAAGTTCAAGCGTGCTATCGACTATTTCGGGAACTTCTTTCCTCGCTACACAACTCCGAAAGTAAAGAGTTTTTCCTTCCCCGGCTTTTAATCCATCAGTTTCGCTAGATTCTATCTCTTCATAAATCATCTTATTTTCTGAAAGTTTATCTCCGACCTCTTCAATACCTGCTGGCGTGACATTTTCTTCATTTATTTTTTCTCTAACCGGAACTAACATGTCACAAACCGACAAGTCCATCGGACAATTTTGTTTACACGCATCACAACTGAGACAATAGTAAGGATTTTCACCTAATTCTCCCGCTTCAAGTTTTTCGATTGAATAAAAGTATCCAAGTTTTGCTTTTCTAGAAGGTGAAATCGTTTCTCTTCCCTCCGCAACTAAAACGGGGCATGCGAATTCGCACATGTTAGGGCAAAGTGTACATTTCAATAAATTTTTCTCATTTTCTTCTTGGAGTTTACTTTGAATAGCATCTACGGAAATATCAAACACTTTTTTTGGACCTATTTCTCCAAGTATTTTGGGATCTATGACGTCAAACAGCCATGAGTTCTCATCCATCTAATCTCCCTCCTCCAGCTGGAATAATCCAGGATTCATTATATTATTCGGGTCAATTTTTTCCTTCATTTTTCTTAGCATTTCTAATTCGTCTTTTCTTTCTTCGGATAACCATCTACCTCTGTTTAGACCGATTCCGTGATGGTGGCTTATGTGTCCGTCGTTTTGAAGGAAACTTTCTACTGCTGCATCCCATGTTTCTTTATAGTATTCTAGTGCTGTTTTGTCGCTTGGTGGTATTCCTCCGAAGGTAAAGTAAAAGCAAACGCCTTGGGGGTAGAAGTGTGAGGCGTGTGCGCTGGCGAGTAGGGTTCCTTCGACTGAGTTCATTGCCTCTATTCCCTCTTTATAGAATTTTTCTGCGTTTTTCCAATCAATTGAAGCTTCGATTGTGTCGAAAATTATTCCGTATGGGGGGAATTTGGATGTTTCTGAAACGTCAAACCTGGAGTCTAACCAGTGTTCAACTGGTTCTTCGCCCATATGTGTCCCATGTTCAGAACAAATCTTTTCACATTCTTCTCGCTCGACATCGGAAACTTTTTCATTTCCCTCTATCACGAAAACTGTCATCACTTTATCTTCCACTTCCGGATATTCGTAAAAATGACGTTTAGTCTCAATTTCATCATAAATCCTAACAACAGCTGGTCTCAAATCTTTTCTCATCATAGTTCTAACGCTCTTAAGAGAATCGCTAATATCATCAAAAACATAAGAAGTAAGATGCCGACCTTCCGGTTGAGGATGTATTTTTAAAGTAGCTTCAGTAATCGTTCCCAAAGTCCCTTCAGAACCGATAAAGTAAGGAAATACTTCAGGACCAGTAGAACGCCGAGGTGACAAATTACCACTAATTATCTCACCATCAGGTAAAACCGCCTCCAAACCTAAAACCATCTTTTCAACACCACCATATTTTGTCGAAAATTGCCCAGTTGCATTCGTAGCTAGCCAACCTCCTACGGCCGAACAGTAGAGTGATTGTGGTGAATTACCTGTGGTATACCCTTTTCGTCTCAGTTCTTGTTCAAAATTCATCCCGTTCATTCCGGCTTGCGCTGTTGCTTTTTGGTTGGTTTCGTCGAGCTCGATGAGGTCGTTCATTCTTTTTAGGTCTAGGCTTATTCCTCCCCTTCTAGCTACTAGATTACCTAAAACGTTAGAACCTCCACCGTAGGGTATGACTGGTATTTTGTTCTCATTTGCGTATTTCATAACTTCTGCCACTTCTTCTGTGTTTGTTGGCCATACGATGACGTCTGGTAGGGCTGGTATTTTTCCTTCGACTGCCCATCTTTCGGCTATCATCCAGAATCCGTGGGATGAGGAAAATCTGTCTGCGGTTTCGGTTGATACGTTTTCTGACCCTATTTTGCTTTTTAGATCTTCGGAGATTTCTTTTCTGTCTTCTTCGTCATGTGGGCTTTCATAAGTGGTTTCTATTTCCATTTTCATTCTACTTCCTTAGGTAGTGGTCGAGTTGTAATTATGTTTGTTTCGGAGTTCAAAACGTTTTCTATTACTGTTTGGTGTATTTTTACTGGAGCTTCTAGTTCTACATCGTCCAATTTTTTCACGGCTTCTCGCACTTCCTCTTTCGGAAGTTCCTCTTCTGATTTTACGGGGACTCGGGGTAGTACTCCGTTTTTCACTTTAACTGTGCTGGTTAGTACTCTGGTAGGGTTTTTTAATTCGGATTCTACATATTTTTCCCCTGCTTTGCAGGTGTTGCCTTCTATTTCTACGAGTTCTTCGTCTCTTGAAACGGCTTCGAGAGTGCAACCCATGGGACAATTTATGCAGGTGAAAGTGTGCTCTTGCTTTTCTTTCTCTTCTTCGCTCATTGTTCACTCACCTGGATTAGTATTTCTCCTTCTTCCGGTAACGACTCTCTAGAAAGTGATAATTTTTCCATGATGGGGGGTTTTACAACTCTTTTTACCTCCTCTTCTATAACCTCCCCCTCTACTAATGCTTGGGTTTTAGCATCTTGTTTTTCTCTCTTAACTCTGAAGAGGACTTCTACGGGTTCATCGTTATTTTTTTCCACATGTTGTGGGACCGTGTAATCTACGTTTTCTCCCGCTTTGATAGATAGTTTCTTATCTCTTCTCTCGGTTTCTCCTTTAATGTAACGAGCTACAGATCTTCCAGCAAGTTCTGCGCTTTTGGTCACATCATCTACCAAATCATAAACATGTACTACATTCCCACACCCGAAAATCCCTTCAACAGAAGTTTCCCTTTCCTCGTCCACGATAGGACCGCCGGTTTTCTCATTTAGTGTAACTTCTGCGTCTTCACTAAGCTCGTTTTCAGGAATCAGACCGACCGAAAGGATAAGAGTGTCACATTCGATATACCTCTCAGTTCCCGAAATAGGTTCGAAGGTTTCCGGATCTATTTCGGATACAGTAACTCCTTCCAGCCTTCGATCTCCATGAATTTCAGTAACAGTATGATTCAAATAAAACGGAATATCATAGTCTCTCAAACATTGCTGTACATTCCTAGGCAAACCACTAGGTGAACTCATAATTTCATAAACCCCCTCTACTTCCGCACCTTCCAACTCCAACCGCCTAGCCATTATCATCCCAATATCACCAGAACCCAAAACAACAGCTCTTTCACCCGGCATAACACCCTCAATATTAATCAAACGCTGAACAGTCCCAGCAGGATAAACTCCAGAAGGACGCTCACCCGGCAAACGAATTTGATATCTAGTCCTCTCCCTACAACCCATAGCGAGAACAATAGCATCAGCATTAATACTCA
>CAZSNS010000061.1:0-10742 GCA_964608515.1 Hadarchaeota archaeon (SeqCode) | reverse complement strand
CTAGTCCTCTCCCTACAACCCATAGCGAGAACAATAGCATCAGCATTAATACTCATAAGACCCTCTTCAGGATTTACAGCAGTAATCACTTTATCCTCACTAATATCAATAGCCATAGTGTTCAAATGAGTGCGAATCCCGGCATCTTCCACTTCTTCAATATAATGACTAGCATACTCAGGGCCGGTCTTCCGCTCTCCGAAAATAAACTTTCCAAACCCATTATGAATACACTGCGGAAGTATACCTCCTAATTCCATATCTCTCTCAATAAGATGAATATCCTCAGCATCAACACCGGACTCATGAGCAGCTAAAGCAGCTCCAAGCCCAGCAGGACCCGCTCCTATTATCGCCAGTTTTATATTCATTTTTCCCTCTCCTTCGTTCTTCCCGCCACGACTTTAGCCCCTTTCTTTTTCTGAACTTCGTCCACAGGAATATTCAACTCTCGAGAAAGAATTTTGATTGTCCTAGGCCGACAGAATCCGGATTGGCATCTTCCCATTCCAGCTCGAGTCCTTCTCTTCACTGCGTCTAGGGTCAAAGCAGGTACAGGTTCGTTTATTGCGTCGACTATCTCTTTTTCTGTAACTTTTTCGCAACGGCAAGCGATTTTACCATATTTTGAGTCTTTCTCGATTAGTTCTTCTTTTTCTTCTTCGGATAACTCGGAAAATTTTGGAGGGCTTTCTCTTTCCGGTTCGAAGTTTGGATCCTCTTCTAACTCTAACCCTTCAGAGTCCAATAAATCTATTACATATTCTGCGATCGCGGGAGAAGATGCAAGTCCGGGAGATTGAATCCCAGCTACATTAATCAGGCCTGGTGCTTTTTCCGAAGCTTCGATGAAGAAGTCTTCGGTGAAGGTAGAGGCTCTCACGCCGGCAAAGTATCTAATCATGTTTCCGGTTTCAAAATCGGGGAATAAATAACTGTATTTGTTAAGGATTTGATTTATCTCTTCTTCAGAAACGGAAGTATTTTCTTTTTCCGGAACCTCTTCCGCGGTAGGGCCCCATTCTGGATTTCCTTCAGGGGTTTTCATTGCTGTTCCACCTTTTGTGTATTCGTCTCCTCCAAATCTGAGTTCGGAAACGACATGATTATTATAATTTGCTTCTTTTTTGTCGAAAATGATTAGAGAACCTTTTCTAGGATGTATTGTAAACTCTCTTGCCCCTGCCGTTTCTGCTAATTCGTCGGCATAAACCCCCGCTGCGTTAATTACATAATCTGATTTTATCACACCCTTATCGGTTTGAACTCCTTCGACACTGTTTTTCTCGTCTGTCAGAATTTCGGTTACTTCCGTGTCTAGCATAAGATCTACTCCGTTGTTTACTGCGTTTTCTGCTAGGGCGATAACAAGTTCATAGGGGGAGATTATACCCATTGTTTTCATCAACACGCCCGAATATACTTCATCTCTAAGATTCGGCTCTAATTCTTTTGCTTTCTCTCCAGAAATTTTTTCTAACCCAGGAACATTCTTTCTTTTTCCGTAAAGAGTGACCAGTTTAGGAATTACGTTTTTTAGCAAGAAATTTTTCAAAAAATCAGGCATATTTGAAGTTACAACATCAGGTAAGGTACGGTCTGTAATTGTAAGTAGGGTGCCTATTCTTTCGAAAGGAACATCTAATTCTTCAACAATCTCGTCATACTTAGCGTTGCCTTTCAAACATAACTCCTGTTTCAGAGTTCCCTTATCTTGATCGATACCTACATGGACACAACCATTATTGGCTTTGCTTGCACCCATTGCGACATCCAGTTCTTTTTCGATAATGGTTATATCTAAATCGTACCGAGATAACTCTCTAGCTATAAAACACCCGCTCACCCCTCCTCCGACAATCACCACATCTTGTTTTTCCTTGACATTTTCATCAGGGGTCTCTTTCTCCACTTTACCTTCTTCGTCTTTTTCCTCTACATCGATATCGGTAACTACGCCTTTGATATCATCTCTTTCTCCAGCTATATGGCCAGCATCAACGTATTCTTCCCAGGTTTCAACCCAACCGTTTAAAAAAGCTACATTATCTTCCACTTCAACATCAATTTCCGTATCGGGAAGCTGTCCGTCAATTTCTTCCTTTATATCATCGCTTTTCGAACCAAACAAGGTAAAACCTCGATTTAATCCGGCCTTATCGCATTATTGTATATCAATTCTTCTTATTTCCACTAAAGGTTTTACTTTCTTCACTAATTATTGAAATTAGCTTTTGTCTTCCCAATAAGAATCTTCTTCTTTATAATTTGTCTTTATTACCAAGATTCGGAAGACTTCTGAATTATTATTTTTCACGTAATGAGTCTGCCCAGGTTTACAAATCAGAGTGTCACCTTCTTGCGCTTTGTACTCCTTTTCTCCTATCCCCATAACAGCTTCTCCGCTTTGAATATTGTAAACTTCCGTTTGCGACTTGTGATGATGAGGATCCACATTTGTATTTCCCTCAACCTCAACGATTTGAATCCTCACTCCTTCAGAATCTAAATCATCTTCATCAAACAAGACCTTCTTCCGATAACTCCTACCTTCAATCCACTCGTTCAAAATATTCACCTATCATTTTAAGAAAATATAGACTAGGAACTCGAAAGAAATTTTTGCCTAGCCTTTTTTATAGTGCCTGAAACTCCTTTAATCAAAAAATCAGGATTTTTCACCTTTTTCAACTCCTCCTTCAACTCATCAACTTGTAAATGACCGGCCCTTACGAGCCCTTCCCTTTTTTCTGATTCGTACGATACTAGCCAAGGAGGTGGATAAAAGTCAAGTTTTTGACCGAGGTTTGAGATAATATTTATTAATTCCCCTCTGGATAGTCCTTCATCGATTTCAAAAGCTATGTACCTTTGCCGATATTTTTGAGGAGCTCCCATAAAGACACCTATTCGTAATCCAGCCCGGATTCGAGAAATTCTCCCATATTTTCCACAGCCAATTCTTTTTTTGCCGGATAAGCAGAAACGTTTATCCTGACATGGATAACGTCTCCACCTTCTGTGAATCTGAACTCTCCGTCTGAAACAGCCAATTGTTTATCAATTCTAAGGTAAAGTCGACAATCATCTGCTATTCTATCGACACAGTTTCTTTTCAACCATTTTCTTTCCCCCTCAACAAGCCCTTCAAGAAGATTGTCCCAAAATTCTCTCATATGGGGTCGATTCTCTATATCAGCAGATAAAATAATTTTCGAATCCCCGTAATGCCCGTCGGCTTCTTCCCCCTCAATCTCAACTTCTTCAGGAATAAAAGAACGTAACGCCTCTCGAACCTTTTCCTCACTTTCAGTAGCATGAAGAATAGTACTAACACTAACAGATTTGAAAGGTAACTTCATAGCCCCCGCCTCATCGGCGGCTACTTCTCTTACTAGGCCTACTTCCTTCGCTACCTTTACCTTTCGTGTCTAAGCCACGTGAGCTTCTAGCAGCTCCGGTAAGTCCTCTATATACTCTTCCAGAATTTGAAGAGTCAGTAACCCAACTAAATTCTTGATCTTTTTGGATAGCAGGATGATTGGGATCTAAAAGAATAACTTCAAAATAATGATATTCCCCATCTTCACCAACTTTATAAGAATTAAGAACTTCTAAATTCGGAAATTTTCCATTAGTTCGCTCCTCCGCAATCACTTGTTTACTTTTCTCAGGAGTAATCTTACTAACACCCATTCTTTTCGGCCTTCTACCTTTTTTTGGTCTTGTCTTTCTCCTTCCACCTCTAGGGACACGAGTTCTTGCCATCACCACTCCTTCTTTTTCTTTGTATCCTTTTTCTCGTGCTCTATCCGGTTTGCTTGGTTTTTCTATTCTTTCAATAGCCGACTGATCCTTCCATTCGCTCCTTCGCTTTTTGAGAGATTGTCTCGTTTTCTTTTGCTTTAATTTTTTAGTTTCTCTACGCACATTACCACCGATTTTTTATCAATACTCTCTGACCTGTTATAAAGTTCTTGGCTTGTTGTATAAATGCCTTCTAGTTGAGATTTTTATGCTAAGTTTTCTTTTACTTTTTTTGCAGAATTAACTCCCGCTGCTCTTTGTGCTTCTTCTGTATTTGCCCCTATGTGGGGAGCGAGTATAGTGTTCGACATGTTTAGCAATTTGCCGTCTTCGATAGGGTCTTTTTCGTAAACATCTAAACAAGCGCCCCTGATTTGGTCTTTCTCTAAGGCTTCAATCAGAGCTTCTTCGTCTGTAACAGCCCCTCTTGCTGTGTTAATGAGAACGGCAGTTTCTTTCATCTTGTTAAACTCTTCCTCACCCAACATGTGTTTTGTATTTTCGTTCAGGGGGACATGTAGGGATATGTAATCTGATTTTTGTAACACTGTATCGAGATCAACGTATTCACCGCCTATTTCCTTAAAATTTTGATTTTCTATCGGGTCATAACCTAAAAGGTTCATATCAAAAGCAGAAGCTTTTTTGGCAGCTCTAGTCCCAATCCGACCAGTTCCAATTATTCCTAGAGTCTTTTCTCGAAGTTCCGTTCCTAATAGTTCCGATTTTATCCATTTCCCATTTTTCAAACTTTTGTCAGCTTCAGGAATTTTTCTAGCAAATGCCAACATAAATCCAACTGCTAGTTCTGCTGCTGCGTTTGAAGGAGCTGCTGGGGTGTTTTCCACTTTCACTCCTTTTTCCTCTGCATAGTCAAGATCAATATTGTCTAGACCTACGCCTGCTCTTACTATTAGTTTCAGATTTTCAGCTTTGTCGAGGACGTCTTTTCTCACTTTTGTTGCGCTTCTCACTATCATAGCTTCATATTCTGGGACTGTTTCTATTAGTTCTTCATGGGTTAGGTCGGTCGATATATCCACTTCGGCGAACTCTTTTAAGAGTTCGATTCCATCTTCGTGGATTGGGTCTGTTACTAGTACCTTCATTTTTTTATCACCTTCCTTTTGTTGAGACTATTCAAAATTATACTTTAGTATTATATCTCCTTAGTTAAGGGTAAAATCAAACTCCACTTTCATCATTTCAATATTTTTCATTTTTTCTTACCCTACTCTTTTCTCAAGATAATTTTTTACTAAGTGTCTTAAGCTTTTCTTCATTACAACTCCTTCTTCTGAAGAAAAGCCTGATATTCTTTAAAATTTACTCTATTTTCTGAAAAATCGAGTTTTGCGAAACTTAGCTTAGGTGTTTCTCTATAAAACGTAAGTCGGTTCTATTTCTTTTGTAACTCTGAATTAGGAGCTGGGTGTGGATGCAAAAATGTTGAGAGGGTTCTATATGGGTTTTTTGTTTAATGTGGTAAGGAACGGATATTGACTGTTTGAAATGGTAAAAGCCTAAATTGGAAATGCTGTGTTTTGTCTACTTTTCCACGGTAATCTCGATTTCTCCATTCCTCCGTTTCACGTTAATGCCCACGTCTTTTCGATGACGTTCAAGGTCAAGGTTCACGACCCCTTTACCGACTCTTAGTTTCCGGATATTGACTTCTTGGAGATATTCAGGTAGGATTGGATAAGAGAAATTAATTTGGTTTTCAACACCGTCGATGTGGAGACCTAGACAAGATTTGAGTAATAGGAAAGGTGAAGCGACAGCCCATGATTGTGGTGCGCAGGCAAGTGGATATAATGTCGGACCTTCATCGTTACGGCGGGGAAATCCGCAAAATAGTTCAGGGAGGCGGTGTAGGTCCAAGAATAGTGAAGCGTTGAAGAGACCGGTCATTATTTTGAGGGCTTTTTCTTTGAAACCATAACGGGCTAAACCTTCACCGATTAAAGCATTGTCGTGAGGCCAAATCGAACCGTTATGATAGGAGATAGGGTTATACCGATTTTCTGTTGAGGCTAGCGTTCGGATACCCCAGCCTGAGAAAAATTCTTCGCTCAAAAGTGTTTCGGCAAGAGGTTCTGCCCTTTTCTCTTTAGCGATGCCTGTATAGAGGCAATGTCCGGCATTTGAAGCTTTTACTCGACATGGGTTTTTATCGCCGTCCAATGCGAGAGTGTAGGTGGAGAGTTTGTCGTCCCAGAAGGTTTTGTCGAACTTATCTTTGAGATTTTCGGCTTGGTGTCGTAATTTTTCAGCCTTCTCCTCGTTTCCAAGAGCGGAGGCTAGTCCAGCAGCTTTTTGTTTAGCGGCGTAGACATAACCTTGAACCTCGCAAAGAGCTATGGGGGGTTCGGCTAGAGTTCCGTCGGAGTGAAAGACAGAATCTTTGGAGTCCTTCCATCCCTGATGGTCAAGCCCTTTTTCAGACCGTTGCGCGTACTCAACGAACCCGTCCCCGTCCATGTCACCGTAATCGTCGATCCACATTAAAGCCTTCTCCAAGTTTGACCAGATTGAGTCTATGAAGGACAAGTCGCCACTCCTTTCAAAATAAGCCCCAGCCAAAAGAATGAAAAGGGGTGTCGAATCCACACTCCCGTAATACCGGCTGAATGGGATTTCTCCAGTAGCAGCCATCTCCCCCTTCCGGGTTTCGTGAAGGATTTTACCTGGCTCAGCATCCCTCTCAGGAACATTCTTCTCGGCCTGTTTGGAAGCCAGATAGGAAAGCACACCTCTTCCAAGTTCGGGATTAGTCCACAATGTCTCCAAAGCCGTGATAATCCCATCACGTCCAAAAGCCGTGCTGAACCAAGGCACCCCTGCATAGGGGTAAGGCCCCTCGCTAGTTTCGGTCACCATCATGCTAAGGTCTGAAAAAGATCGGTTCAACCAATCGTTAAACTGCTCATTAGATGTAAAGATTTCACTATTTCGCTCCCTTTGCAACCTCAGAGAATCTTTGGCCTGATCGAGCGCTTCTTCGTAATCAAGAACCGGAGGTTTGGAACTGTCCTGTTCACAACTGATAGTCAGAAAAATTACAGTTTTTCCCCCAGCTGGAATATTAATATCATACTGCACCCCTCTTTCAGAAATTTCTCTAGGTGAAGGTGAAAACTCCACTCTAGTATGGCGTGAAACATCATCCAAACCAGTATATCCGAAAACTATCTCTTTTCCCGCTTCAACCTTGGTATTCATTTTTTGTCCTTTCTCGTCTCTACTCATTCCTCTCACTTCAAACAAATCAGCAAAATCAGCACCCAAACCTATCTCCAAAGGAACACTGACTTTGTTCTGGCCATGATTCTTCACGACGATACGTTCATAACAGACTCCTTGCCAGAGAAACTTGGAACGGAAGATGTGCAAAGTTCCTCGAGGGATCATCTCCCCTTCTATAACGCTATAGTCAGGATTTGTAAGATCAGCTGTAAGTACTGCGTTGTCTTCTTTGACTGTCGAGTTAAGCAATAATAGTTTGGAATCACTCAACTTCATCTCTAAATTGGACAGAAATCTTGTACCATTATGAAAAACTCCCTGTTCGCCATATCCAGTAAGTCGGATGTTTCCATAGTTATCGAAAACGGCGAAAGTCTCCCCTTGCTTCAACACTAGCGCCCGGTCTGTCAACGGCAAGGTTGCCAAAATATAGAAACGATCCGAAACGGGCTCGAATCCACCAAGAGATGATTCTTCCGAACCAGAACCCAAATTATACCCCTCTATCTGCGAGTCGCTCATAAATATTTAAATAATCCTGAACCATGCGCGACACAGAAAAACGCTCCTCAAAAACCTGCCGACAACGTTCCCTACTCAAATCACCAACACGTTTCACAGTCTCAACACACTCATCTAAATCCTGAACAATAAACCCAGTTTCACCTTCCTCGATCACTTCCCGAACTGAACCCCTATCATACGCTACAACGGGAGTCCCACAAGCCATCGCCTCAATCATAACCAATCCAAAAGGCTCAGGCCAGTCTATCGGAAAAACAAGAGCAGAAGCATTACCCAAAAAACGATCCTTCTCAACCTCATCAACCTCTCCTAAATATTCGACACGCGGATCATCAAGCATCGGCTCTATAATCCTCCCAAAATACTCCTGATCCACCTTATCTACCTTAGCCACAATCTTCAACTTCATATCAACCCGCTTAGCAATCCTGATGGCTCGATCAACACGCTTCTCAGGCGAAATACGGCCAAGAAACGCTAAATAATCACCAGGATTCTCCCTAAAAGAATGAAGATTCTTAGGCAGCCCGTGATAAACAGTACCCTGCCAGTTGGCTGAGGGGAGAGGTTTACGTTGTGAGTCCGAAATTGAAACCACAGGCATCTCCTGAAACTCTTTGTAAAGAGGCTTCAAGTCAGGAACGTCCAACCTTCCATGTAAAGTGGTTAAGTTTGGTGTATCATACTTTCTACTGAGAGGGAAATGAAGGTACCCTATATGAAAATGAATAATGTCAAACTGATCTATTTTCTTGAACACTTTCTCCAGCATAAGAATGTGGGGAGCGAGCGTATCTTCATTACTCTCGTCAAGCCTTAGGGAACGAGGAGTTATCCCAACCAGTTGCGCGCTGGTAGACGAATCTCCACTAGCGAAAAGTGTAACATCATGTCCTAAGTCAACAAGACCCTCAGTAAGGTAGGAAACTACACGCTCCGTCCCACCGTAAAACTTTGGAGGAATACTCTCGTAGAGTGGTGCTACCTGAGCAATTTTCATAATTATCTCCATTTCAGTTTTTATCATTGAGCTAATTAACTTAATGTCGGGCGAGAAAAAAATCCCAAAAGCAAAGGCAAGAAGGTTATTGAGGCGATATTCTATATCTTTTATACAAAATATTGAAATTCAGAGTGAGAATGCGACTATAAAACTGATGGGAAGAAACTACGGTAGTTGTGGAGAGAAAGCCGAAAAGAAATAGAGGATTTAAATGAAAAATTTTATCAAGTTCTTGTTCTTCGGCATTAATCTTCTGGAACTGCTTTTAGAATTTAGATTAATTAAAATTTATCTGCCTTTTGTTGAGACTATGCGGATAATATCTTCATTTTCAAGCTCGTAGTTCTCTCCTACTCTTCTTTCGGTTTTTGCGTCTATCGCATGTAAGAATGATTCCCCTAAATCTGAATGTATTTCGTAGGCAAATTCTTTGGCGGTAGTTCCTTCCGGAACTAGATAAGCGTCAGGAAGTACATTCCCTTTTTTGTCTGTAAATTTGTGTTCATCATCAACTGGATAAACAACTATCATTTCAAGTAAATCATAAATCGCTTTGTCGATAGCGTCTTGCACCCCGGTACTGCCCCATTCTTCTAAAATTGTTTTTACGGAGGTAAGCGCTTCTCTTTGATCATCTGACAGCTTTCCTTCGTCTATTATTTCGAAATTTGAATCCCCAGGTTTGTAATCGATAAGCCCATTATCTGCGGCTCTTCGTAGAGCTAATTCGGATTCGCAACTCATAGGAACTGTAGGATAATCCAGCTCGGCTAGTTTTTCATAGTTTTCTTTTGCTCCTTTCATGTCGATTTTGTTTGCGCCGAGTAAGATGGGTTTACTTTCTTTTCTGAGTTCTTGTGATAGTTCGAAAAGTTCGTCTTTCTCCCATTCGTCTGCTGATTCTTGGTCTAGGTTGACTTTTCTTAGAGCTGTGCTGACGTGTTGTCGGTTTATTCCTAGTCCGCTGACTCTTTCGGCGAGTGCTTTGCTTATGTCTCCTTTGTCTAGTTGGATTTTTCTCACGAATCTTTGCCAACCGTCTGATAAGATTTCGGTAAGCCAGTGGTCGAATTCTTCTTCCAAGAAACCTACATCTTCTAAAGGGTCGTGATTTCCAGGATCCACGGGTTCTCCTTCTGAATCGGTAGCTCCGGCAGCATCGATAAGGTGGATGAGGACTGATGCCATTCTTAGATTGTCAAGAAACTGATTTCCTAACCCTTTACCTTCGTAGGCTCCTTTTACAAGACCTGCTACATCAATAACTCTTACCGGTATGTATCTTGTCCCGTTTTCACATCGGGAGTTGTTCGGATCGCATTCTATATCTAATTCTTGACAGGGACAGTCACTTCTAACGTAAGTAACTCCAATATTTGCATCGATAGTTGTGAAAGGATATCCACCGATAGGAGCATCTGCTAGAGTGGCCGCGTTAAAAAAGGTAGTTTTACCAGTATTGGGTTTCCCTACGAGTCCTAATTCCAGCATGAAAATCTACTCACTGTCTTCTTCTTGTTCCTTAAAGGAATAGTCTCCCGGCTTTCTTTTCGACCCAAAACTCCTAAGCCCTCTATGGGTCAACTGTTTTCTCAAATCACTCGCATATTCAGAATCAATCTTATCTTCAGCTTCCATATGATTAATAATCTCTAAAGCTTCATCTTCCGTATCACAAAGCCTAATAAAATCCACAATATTCGGCCCGATCTTTTCCTCCTCTTCTTTTGCATCTGTCCTAACACCATCAACTTCGATGGTTTTCCCATCTCCTTCTACTTCTTCGTAAAGTTCTGGAAATTTTTCTTTAAAATAATCAGGATCATATTTAGGCATCTTTCCAACCCTTCTCCTGCTCTTTTTGCTTCACCAAAACACTCCTATTCGGCTCCAAATCCTCATAAAGAACAGCTCCCGGCCCGATAGCCGATTCAGGACCCATTTTCACCCCGGGATTAACCATACTATTTATCCCAGTCTGCACACCGTCACCCAAAACAGCTCCAAGTTTCCTCCTTCCAGTATCGGTCAATTCCCCTCTAAGGTTCATAATAACATTACCCGCATCAAGCCGCAAATTCCCCACCTTAGTCCCCGAACCAAAATTACAATTCTCCCCAATAACACTATCACCAATATAAGTATGATGAGCTGCATG
>CAZSNS010000060.1:0-11388 GCA_964608515.1 Hadarchaeota archaeon (SeqCode) | reverse complement strand
TTATTTCCACAAAAAATCCTGAAGAAGTTAAGAGGAAAATTGAACATTATTCTAAGAAGTTAGAAAAAGATTGATCTCAGAGATACTGAAAGAGAATAAGACGGAGAGCTAGTCTTACGAAAAGAAGATTATGTTATTAGAATTATAATTTTGATTCTAATTATACTTTTAAAAATTTCTAACGGATGTGTTTAGCACTTCACCGCTTTCACCATTTCTTGGTATAGGTCTAGTTTTGTTGTTTTCGTGTGGTTAGTAGGATTATGATTGTTTCGTGGATCTTCATGCCTTTTTGGCTTCTCAGGCTCCCGATGATTTTTGATGGATGATGTGTTCTCTGAGGACTCTTTCGGCTTTGCCCCAAAAACTGAAAGAGAGATTAAAAAACAATCAAGATAACATCTCTAAATATATCCAATCTTTAATAGAAAAAGACATTGAGAAAAACTTTTGATTCTTCTCTTAAGTGATTTATTTGGAGGGAAAAGTGGTGCGGGGAGAGGGGTTTGAACCCTCGACAACCGCATCTTCAGTGCGGCGCTCTCCCTTTTCAGTCTGAAGGCACATGTCCAACAGATGGCTGAGCTATCCCCGCTGTTTTGCAAAATAGTTTTGAAAGTTTAAAAAATTATACTTCGTTTTGAACATGTTAAAACATTATTTTCTTCGCCTGCTGTCGCTTATTATCGTGAATTAAAGGGACATTTTTGCAGAATTTCTCAACAGTACTTCTTTTTCCACTTGATATGCTCCAAACCCTTCCTCTTTCCTCGTAAGGTCCGTTGAGCTTTATCCCCATATCATGATTGAGTAGATATTGGATGTCTTGTAGTATCTCCAGAGATGTTTGTTTGAATTTGATTGTATTCTTCTGCCTATTAGATCTCTGAATACGATAGATGCTTCCATCTGCGTCAAAAAAACCAGCAATAAACCACCTTTGTAGTTGGGGAGGCGCTCGAAATACTGTTGGAGGTATCTTTAATCTGTTCTTCTTTTCTCCGACTGGCATCATAAATACTCGATTTAAAAATCGGTGGATGATCTTGCATTTTGGATCGATGTAGTAACACCGTTCTCCTTTCTGAATCCTTTCTTTCCTAACTTTTGCCGACACATTGAAGAGATGGTTAAACAATTTACTAATCCCCTCAATATGTGTTAGAGAAAAATCTGCAATTTTTATTTCATAAAGAAATCCCCCATTCTCATAAGAACGCTTCTGGGCATCAGAAAGACATCCATCACCAAACAGATAACCCACGAAATAAAACAATCGTGGAGTTGCAAATAGCGGCAGCGTAACTCGATGAGGGGATCCTCCTAAAGTGTAAAATTTTATCATTGCGAAAATTTTATCCCATTTTGAGCGGTGAAAATTAGGTTCAAAACATAATTTTATTAATTTTTTTAAATACGAAAGAGGCATTCCTCTTCTACCTTTGACCCATCCACGTAAACAAGCCTCGCTTATCTCAAGCTCATTTATGATGTCTCTCTTTCCGGTTTCTTCGATACACTTTTCTAAAAATTTCTCTACCCCTCTAACTCTTATTATGGAACTGGATGAGTTGCTATTGTCCAATAATTTGTCTAAATAATTATCAAAGCGTATTTTGGGAATTTTAGAAATCAAATTAAGCATACTCAAAGTAAAACCCTAGAAAAAATCTACCCTTTCTTTAAAAACACATTTCGGGAGAGATCATAACGAACAATATTTTATTTTTTATTAGACCGACTGTAATTTTTAAATCAAAAAAATTATTCCTCTAACAGACTGTTTTTATTTTTTGAGTTGTGTTTTGTCTAGTTTTTCGATGGTTTTTGCGAAGGTTGTTGCTACGGTGTTTAGTTGTTCGGTTGCGACTTTGTCTAGCGTGTCGCAAGGGTCAAATAAGAATTCTGGACCTGAGATATAACTATAAACCGAGTACCCTTTTCTAGCGAAAGCGTTAGCGTCAGTGGGAACTCCTAAAGGGGTATTTCCAGGCATTATCATGGTCCGGGTTAGATTTTGATCTTCAATTTCTTCATATAATTTGTTAGACAAGAGTTCCGTCGCCTCCTCGTCTTTTCCTTGAGTGAAAATCACTCTAGGTTCTGGCAATCCTGTATCCACCCATTCACCATCTTCGACGTCAAAATCTTTAGCGATGTGTTCGATACAAATCTCTAGTACATGATTTGACATTATTTCCGGATTGTTTTCTATGAACTCTTCCGCTCCCCTCGCCGGTCCACCGAAGTGAGTGCCGGTGAATAGGAAGCAGTATGTTTTCTCTCTGTCTTCCTCAGGAGTGTTGATAAGATATTTTGCTAATGCTAGAACTTCACTAACTCCTGAACCGTCTTCGACTGCTCCTTTCCATGGTGCGTCGTGGTGGCAATGTATTGTTATGGTGTCTTCGGTTTGCCCGGGCAATACTCCTACAATATTGTGAGTTTTAACTTGGTTTGTTTTCCCGGTTAAAGTTAGGTTAGCTTTTACAGAATCGTCATTTTCTTTCACTTTTTCAATCAGTTTCGCTCCGTCATCTTTTCCAACCCAAAGTCCTGGAATCCATCCAGGCATATTTCTAGGTATATCAAAGAGTTCGGAAACGATTTCTGGAAGTTTTTCATTAAGCGGACCATAATATGGGATTTGTAAACGATTTTCGTTGGTAGGATAGTCCGACAAAACACTAACGATACCTGCAGCGTTATTTTCGCAAGCCATTCTATAAGCTGTCCACCAATTATCGAAAATATAAGTCGCCGGATGTTGGAATTTTTCTAAGGTTTCATCGGGATCATAAACTTCGAAAGCTAACTGTTTTAATAAGTCCTTTTCGAACATTGGAAATCTTGTTTCCATCAGAACTATTTTACCCTCGACATCAACCTCTTCAAAATCTTCAGGAGCACCCTCACCTAAATACTCCATCTCAGCCTGAATCCCGTCATCGCCAGTAAAACCAGTATCAGGAGTATAAAAACAAGGAACTTCCTCCCCGTCCACAGTCAAATTCCACTCACTAGCTTCCCATTTTTTTATCATATACGGTTGTTTCTCTACTTCAGACAATCCAAAATCTTCAAGCTTATCAACAATAAAATCTTCAACCTTATAATCAGCCTCGGTAGCCGGCTGTCTCTCGCCGAAAGAAACAATTTTCTCTATCCATTTCGAAATTTTTTCCTCGGAAGCAATATTTGTAGAACTATCGATAATATCCCAAATTATCATATTAACTAATACAATTAATAATTGACTATCCATTTCAACTTCAAAAAAATCTCCTTGATTTGGAAATATTTTTCCAAAAGTTCTAAAAATAAGTTTAGAAGAACAGAAGAAATAGAAAGGTGAAAAAATGCCCGAAATAACAGAAGTACCAGATGAAGAAGGCGGAGACGAATTCGAAAGAATCAGCGCACACACCCACATCCAAGGACTAGGAATAAACGAACAAGGTGGTGCAGAAGAAGTCGGCGACGGAATGGTCGGACAACAAAAAGCCAGAGAAGCAGCAGGACGAGTAGTAAGCCTAGTGAAAAAAGGAAAACTAGGAGGTCGTTCAGTACTTTTAGCAGGACCACCCGGAACTGGAAAAACGGCAGTTGCTGTTGGTATGGCTAGAGAGCTCGGTGAGGATGTTCCGTTTATCCAGATTTCAGGATCGCAAATCTTCTCTGCGGATAGAGACAAGACGGATATTTTGATGGAGTCTTTACGAAAAGCTTTAGGAGTCCGAGTCACGGAGATGAGAGAGGTTTACGAAGGGGAAGTCACTGCTATGGATATACAATCCGGTCAAGCTTCTCCGACACCTTATCAGCAACAGGCTCCTGCGAGTGCTCAATTGACTTTGAGAACTAAAGATGAGGAAAAAACTCTGAAGCTTGGGAAGAGTGTTGCTGCTTCCCTTCAAAATAAGCAAGTTTCAGAAGGTGATGTCATTCAAGTGGATGCGGAGACTGGCCGAATTATGAGGCAGGGACAGAGCAGAGATGCTTGGACTGGTGATGAAGCTGATATTAGCGTAAGTCAGGATTTAGTGGATGTTCCTACAGGTGATATCAAAAAGGAGAGAGAGTTCGTTTCAACACTAAATATACACCAATTAGATACTATACAGGCGAGGCAAAGAGCTAGAGGTGGTTTAGGCATGCTTTTGGGTGGTGGAGGCACTGAGATAGACGAGGAAGTGAGAAAAGCCACCAACAACCAAGTTAAAGAATGGATCGAAGAAGGCAAAGGAGAATTGCTTCCAGGAGTACTTTTCCTAGACGAAGTTCACATGCTCGACATCGAAGCATTCTCTTTCCTAAACAGAGCAGTAGAACAAGAATTTTCACCAATTATAATTCTCGCAAGTAACAGAGGTATTTCAAAAATTAGAGGGACAGACTACGAAGCACCTCATGGAATGCCCTTGGACTTCTTGGATAGACTGCTGGTAATAGATACACACCCGTATGAAAAAGAAGAGATAAAATCCATACTGGAAATAAGAGCTGAAGAAGAGGATGCAGAACTGGACGAAGAGGCACTAGACTACCTAGCGGAAGAAGGATCTGAAGCTTCAATGAGATACGCAGTACAACTGATTGCACCAGCAGGAGAAATAGCGGAGAAAAATGGAAATGACGTGATTACAAAAGAAGACGCTAAAGAAGCAAGAAGATTATTCATCAGCGTAGAAGATTCAGTTGAGATCCTAAAAGAACACGAAGAAAAAATGATATCATAACACTTCCGTCTTCAAAAACTAACCATCTACCAGATCGAAAAAGTATATCCGAAACACAAATCAATCACAACGATACTTAATTTCACCGTTCACCATCGTAGCTACCACATCGAGATCCCTGTTGAGAATAGTAATATCAGCGACAAACCCCTCCTGAATTTTTCCTCTTTTTTCTAAACCCAAAGCTAAAGCAGGATTCAAAGAAACCATTTTAAAAATATCATCCAAATCATAATCCAATTCTTCCTCCATATTCCTAACAGCCTGATCCATAGTCAAATTACTTCCCGCCAACCGCCCATTGCTCTTGAGGCGGCTAACTCCATCCTCAGCAATAATTTTCCACATGTCAAAATCATATTCCCCATCAGAAAGACCAGCGGTAAAAATAGAATCAGTAACCAGTATGGAATTATCAATCCCCTTAGCCCTGACAACAGTATCTATCGTAGCTGGATGGAGATGAACCATATCAGGAATCATTTCCGCAAAAACATCATCCCTAGTCAGACAAGCTCCAACAATTCCAGGATTCCTATGATGAAAAGCCTTCATACCGTTAAACAAATGGGAGCAAATCGATACGCCCATGTCAAAACTTTTCATAGCCTCCTCATAGGAAGCATTGGTATGACCGGCTGAGATAGTGATTCCAAGCTCTTGGGCTCTCTTGATAAAATCCAGAGAATTTGGAAGTTCGGGAGCTAAAGTGATGCGACTGATGTTTTTTCCGGAAGTTTTGAAAAAATTTTCTAATTCTTCGATATCAGGCTCTCTTAGCGCTTCTTCTGACTGAGCTCCTTTTTCTTCTCCACTACCAAGGTATGGTCCTTCCAAGTGGAGGCCTAAAATATTGGCTCCTGTTTGATTTTTGTCTTTAAGTTTGTGAAAATTTTTGCAAGTTTCTAAAATTTTTTCTTCCGAGGATGAAACTGTTGTGGGTAAGAATGAAGTGACTCCGCATTCTAGAAAAGATTTCGAAATTTTACTAAGATCTTGCCTGTCTCCGCCAGTTACTCGATGTCCTTGATACCCATGAGTATGAACGTCGATAAATCCGGGTACAGCTATATATTCGGAGAAATCAGTATATCCATCTCTTGGATTTTTTGTCTTTCCGCTTATATCTTGTATTTTTCCTTTTTCGATTTCTATGAGCGCGCCTTGGATTTCTTTTTCCGGAGTTAGTAGTTTATCCACCAATAATTTTTGTTTTTCCATCTTAATTTTCCCTCCTTTGTAATTGTGCAAAAAATTAGGTTATTGTTTTCTAAATGAATTCATTTGCGATTGGGATTTTGTCTACGATTTTTCTAATAGATTCTTCGCTTATAATTGGAATTCTCTCTAAGATATTTCTGAAGGTGTCAACTTTTACCCCGCCGAATTTGTGACCATTTTTTGGACTATCGAAATGAATGTCGGTCAATAATACTACTCTTTTATTTTCAGCATTTCCTTTGATTTCGTAGTTTTTGGTTTGGTTTGGAAGTATTGTTACGTTTTTTATCTCGGATTTTTCTTGGAAGTCGACTTTTACTATTGTTTCATCATTTTCTTTTTCGAGATATTTCGTAGTATAATCAACATTTTCTGGTTCTATGTATGTGGTTATATTTTCTACCTGAGTATTCCATTTTTTATGAAAAACTACGGTCGAATCCTCGTCAACTTTTATCCACTTTTTTTCGAGAATACTAGTTTTTGTTTTCGACCGGATTGTGGTTTTTGATTCTACAAATCTTATTTTTCCATCAGCTAGATCAATCGGATATTCAGTACTTACCGAATATGTTCGAGTGATTTTCCCAGTTTTGATGTCTTTTGTTTTTATCGTAAACTTGTTTTCTCCGTCTAAAAGGTCGAAATAGTATATCGGAGAACTGTTCAAGCTTGTTGCCGACCCGTGAGTGTAACAGACGGCTTGAGGATTAAGGAAATATACATCTGGAAGTGAGAGTTTTAGATTTCCGTTCACAAAATGTCCTACGTTTTCAATTCCTTGATTTCCGTCTCCGTATCCGTATTTTTGTTTATCATTCGGAATGTCTCGCCAGTTATCTTTAGTATGAAGATGTCCTGAAATATGAGCCACGACATGGTTTTCGTAATTTTCGATTGTTTTCTTTAACTTTTTTGAGGATCTAGCCCATGGCGGATCTCCAGTTGCCCACCATCCACCATCGGACCAGGCCACGGTATTGTGAAGTGGTGCGTGTTCCATTATGAAGATATTATTGTTTTCGGTTGAGTATTTTTCGATTTTGTTTTTGATCCAAGAATGTAGTTGGGGGGTGATATGATGGAGCCAAATATTTCCTTTTTTATAGTAGTACCTATCTTCGGATATGAGTAAGAAAACCATATTCCCCATCTTCAAAACTCGAGTAGGAGACTCAAAATCACATTCCGTAAAAAACCCAGTTCCATAAGGATCACCCTTCCGATGCTCTCTGTCATGACCACCCTGAATAGCATAAGTTTCTCCTTCCAGATTATCAACCCAATCAGAATAAGCTCTATACTCCTCCCTAACCCCTTTTTCAGTTACATCCCCAGCATCAAACACATAATCCGGACTAACAGAATTTACAGAATTTCCAGCATCCACTGGAATTTTGTAATTATTCAATAACTCAGCAAAAGGGAAGAACTGAAAAAATAAACCGGTACCTATCAACCAAACTAAAACAAGAATCAATAATTTCCTCCTCAAACAATCACCACAATTGAATTTGGTAATACTTTCAGAAAAAATACTAATAATTACTGTGGATTAAAAAATTAGGTAGATTAAATTTTCAAATTCTACAAAAGCTGGAGAAAAAGAATCTTAGAAAGTCATATTTTTCAACCTATTTTTTAGAAGCTGCAAAGGGAGGAGGTGAAAAAAATGTGTGAAGATGAAAACGAACAAGGAATGCCTTTGATAGGTGATAAATTCCCTGAAATGGAAGTTAAAACGACCCACGGAAAGAGGAAGCTACCAGATGATTACGAGGGGAAATGGTTGATACTTTTTTCTCATCCTGGCGACTTTACACCAGTCTGCACTACGGAGTTTTACGCATTTCAAAAAAGATACGATCAATTTCAAGAATTAAACACAGAACTGTTGGGACTAAGCATAGACCAAGTACACAGCCATTTAAAGTGGGCGGAATGGATAGAGGAAAACTTAGGCGAGGAGATAAAGTTTCCAATTATAGCTGATGGAACAGGGGAAGTAGCAAGTACTCTCGGACTAATCCATCCGGGCGCAGGAACCGCAACTGTAAGAGCAGTTTTTATGGTAGATCCTGAATCAGTGATACGAGCAATACTGTTCTACCCAGCCGAGCTAGGGAGAAACATGGACGAATTTATAAGAATGATAAAAGGATTTCAAAAATCCGAAGAGAAAGGGGTGGCAATACCAGCCAACTGGCCAGAAAACGAGCTTATTGATGATCGAGTGATTCTTCCGCCGGCTGGTGATGTTGAAACGATTGAGAAGAGAGAAGAACAGGAGGATTCTGGAGAGATAGAGTGTTACGATTGGTGGCTTTGTCATAAGGATTCTGAGTAAATCCTGTCTTTATTCCTTTTTTCTTTATTTTTGATTTTTTATTCTTGTCTGTTTTTGACAGTTATATAACACGTTGGCAATAGTGATAATTTACTAGCCTAATAAAGAGTTTCTAATCATGTACAGTTTCTCACTGATTTAGTGGATTACTTTATAGATGAGTTTTTAATTTTCAAGAAAATGAGGGTTGTTTTTTATTTTTTCTTTTAGTTTTTCTCTCCAAATTTCGTCAGCCATGTTTTGCATATTTTCGTCTTCGATTTTTTCCCTGATTTTTTCTCGGGTATTTTCCCTATGATTCTTTGATTAATATTTGTTGAAGTAGGGAATTATTTTTTCTTTGCATATTTTCAAAAATTTTTCTTCATCCGGGCTATGGCTTTCGATTAGTATTTTTGTGAATCCTGTTTCGAAAACTTCTTCGATGAACGATGTTATC
Organism: Hadarchaeota archaeon (SeqCode); assembly: GCA_964608515.1. Lineage (GTDB taxonomy): Archaea > Hadarchaeota > Hadarchaeia > Hadarchaeales > JAGGTB01 > CAYLJV01. Next base: position 2,642 of record CAZSNS010000060.1, on the reverse strand, counting down.
TCATCTGGATCGGTTGTGATTTTGTGTCTTTTTTCTAACTGTTCGTCCGTGATATTTTCTTGTATCTTGTCTCCTTCTTTTGGGTTGTGCCCTCCGGTGAAGAAATGATCTTCTATTGCAGCACTGTCCGGACGGCATGCGTTCAAAGCTTTTTCATAATCCTCATCGAAAGATATTGCAACTTGTCCAACCTTTTCAAGCTTTTCAGGATTCTTCCCTTCTTCCTCAGCCCCTTTCTCAAATGATGGGAGAAGAACATCCCGGGCGTTCTCAACAGGAGGTAATGTAGTATAGAGACCATCTCCAAACCTACCAGCAACTTTTCCCGACTTAGGACCCCATCCCGCAATGTAGAGGGGGGTGTCCGTTTTTGGAGGGGTGTACAATTTAGCACTATTTAGAGAGTAATACTCGCCATCAAAATCAACAAAGTCACCATCCCACAACTGTCTAATAATAGAGACCGCCTCAATCAGTTGAGCCTTCCTTTCTTCATATGATGGCCAGGGGTATCCGAGTGGTTTTTCGTTTAATGATTCTCCTATCCCGAGGGAAAGAAAAACTCTTTCCGGGTACATGTAGTTCATGGTTGCGAAGGCTTGTGCTATGATGGCTGGATGGTATCTGAATATTGGACAGGTGACGCCGGTTCCGACAGTTATGTTTTTTGTTTTTTCTAATACTGAGGATAACCATGTCCACGGGAAGACTGTGTGAGTGTTTTTGTCTCTCCATGGGTGGAAGTGGTCGCTTGCTCCGAGATAATCGAAATCTGCTTTTTCCGCTTTTATTGCTAGTTCGAACAATTCTAAAGGGTCTTCACTGCTTTCTAACATCCGGTAATAGCCGAGAGAAGGATTATTTTTCTCTTTCATCGAATTTGTCTAGTTTTATTATTGTCATAAATTTTTGGATAAGGGGGGGGTCTTGTCGTAAGTCTAAAATTGGGTTGGTTTTTACAATTCTATGGTGCTGCCATGGGTGGTATAAAGGTTGGAACTTGTGGTTATGGGTATTACAACCCTCCTGAGGGTTGGAAAGAAAAATACGAGAGTAAATTGCAAGCTTATTCTGAAGATTTTGAGGTTGGAGAGATTAACAAGACCTTTTACAAACTTCCAATGGTTAAAACCGCTAAACGTTGGCGACGAGAAGCTTTTGACGGTTTCGAATTTACTTTGAAAGCTTGGCAAGCATTAACCCATCCTACTAGCAGTCCGACTTGGAGAGGTAAAAAAGACAAACTCTCGGACGAGCAAAAAGAAAATTTCGGATATTTAAAACCGAACCAGGAAGTCATCGAAGCGTGGGAAGAGACAAAGGAAAGAGTTGAAGCTTTAGAAGCGAACGTTTGTGTTCTACAAACTTCTGCAGGTTTCGATTGTAGCGAGAAAAACGAAGAGAATATGCGGCAACTGTTAAACACTATTCAGCGGGACGGTATTGAACTGGCTTGGGAACCGAGAGGGGACTGGAAAGAAAACTCGGAAAAAGTAGAACAGATCTGCAACGATCTGAACCTAATCCATGTTGTGGATATAATGCGTGAAGAGCCAGTATCCGACCACGAAATAGCTTATACGAGACTTCACGGGTTAAACGAAGACGAATACGATTACGACTATAATTATTCAGATTCAGAACTACAAGAACTAGCCCAAAAACTACAAAACCTAGCAAAAAACCACAAAAAAGTCTACTGCATGTTCAACAACTACGAAATGTTCAACAACGCACAAAAACTCAAACAAATCCTATAATTACAAATCTAGCAAAAACTAACTCTACAATCTTTTAATAATATTTAAAGAAGTAGTTCAAATCATCGGCGGTAAATTTCAATCCCACAATGGTCTGATTCTAGGAATTGTCAAGATCTACCTTCCCTTTCTCCTCCTCATATTTCAATCCCACAATGGTCTGATTCTAGGAATATGGGAACAACCGACAGCAATAAGAGCAGGAGATTAATTTCAATCCCACAATGGTCTGATTCTAGGTGAACAAAAACTAAGGGAATGTAAAGCACCGGATTGTTTAATTTCAATCCCACAATGGTCTGATTCTAGGTTGTACTCTTTCAGTCTTTCATCATAGTCAGAAATACTCGATTTCAATCCCACAATGGTCTGATTCTAGGAATATGGGAACAACCGACAGCAATAAGAGCAGGAGATTAATTTCAATCCCACAATGGTCTGATTCTAGGTGAACAAAAACTAAGGGAATGTAAAGCACCGGATTGTTTAATTTCAATCCCACAATGGTCTGATTCTAGGTTGTACTCTTTCAGTCTTTCATCATAGTCAGAAATACTCGATTTCAATCCCACAATGGTCTGATTCTAGGTGAAGAAAAGTTAAAACCAGTTAAAGATAGTATTCTATTTCAATCCCACAATGGTTTGATTCTAGGAGTCTGGAAACGAGTACAGAGTCTACTCCGTATTCACATTTCAATCCCACAATGGTCTGATTCTAGGGTTTCACTGGGTCGCTTATTCCGGGTCGTTGATAGCGAATTTCAATCCCACAATGGTCTGATTCTAGGTTTCTGGGTTCTTTTCAAGTTCTACCTTTGTATCTTGATTTCAATCCCACAATGGTCTGATTCTAGGTTTCTGGGTTCTTTTCAAGTTCTAC